>DASXJO010000151.1:0-5255 GCA_036497385.1 Candidatus Angelobacter sp.
CGTGCATTTTCAGGATAGCTTTAAGCCCAGCGACATTATTGCAACTATCAAGAGCGAACGCATTTCTGTGCTGGTGGCTGTGCCCCGCGTGGTGGAGTCATTGAAAAACAAACTGCGCGATGAATTGGGCGCGTACATCGAGAAAAACTGGGAGCGCGCTGAGAACGAACATTTCCTGAAACGGTGGTGGCGCTTCAGGAAAATCCGTCGTCTCTTTGGATGGAAGTTCTGGGCGATTATCTCCGGCGGCGCAGCCCTTGATCAGAACACAGAAGAATTCTGGCGTCGGCTGGGATACGTTGTGGTGCAGGGTTACGGGCTTACGGAAACCAGTTCTTTGATCAGCCTGAATCATCCTTTCAAAGTTGGGCGCAGGTCGATTGGCAAAGTTCTGCCCGGGCGCGAGATGAAGCTTGATCCTGAAACCGGAGAAATTCTGGTGCGCGGAGAAAACGTGGCGCGGCAATACTGGCAAGGCAAAGGATTGAAGCCGGTAACCGGCGAAGAAGGCTGGTTTCGCACCGGCGACCTGGGCGCGATGGATGAAGAAGGCAATCTCTATTTTAAAGGTCGCAGCAAGAATGTGATTGTTACTCCGGCGGGGCTAAAAGTTTATCCGGAAGATCTTGAGCAGGCCTTGCGGAAGCAGCCGCAGGTGCGCGATGTGGTGGTGGTGGGCGTGGCAGCCGGAGGAAATGCCGAAGCCTGCGCCGTGCTGCTGCTCAAGAACGGAGACTCCGGCAGTATCGCCGTGGCAAGTGCCAACCAGACGCTCGCAGATTTCCAGAAGATACGCCGGTGGATAGTGTGGCCGGACGATGACTTTCCGCGCACGTCAACCCAGAAACCCAAGCTGGAATTGATTCGCAAAGCAGCGGAAGCTCAGGTGAATGGAAGCGGCGCAGATCCCGCCCTTTCCCAAAGAGCGCGAGAGGATGGGGCGCCCGGCCATTCTGGCGATGGAACGCTTGAGGATCTTATCGGCAACATTGCCGGCCGTCGGGTCGAGCTTAAGCCCGGAGCCCATCTGGAAAATGATTTGAACTTGAGCTCGCTCGACCGGGTGGAGCTTATGGCGGCGATTGAAAGCCGTTATCAGGTTGATCTGGGAGACCGCGAATTTTCCCAGGTGAATACGGTTGCTGATCTGGAAAATTTGCTGAAGAAGTCAGCGCCAGAAGCCAGGACCAATAACTATCCTTACTCACGATGGCCGCAGAGCTCGCTGGTGCGCTGGATTCGCGTGCTGGGCTATAACTGCATCACGCTGCCTTACATCTGGGTAATGGCGCGGCCCAAAGTAATAGGTCGCGAGCGATTAAAAGATTTTCACGGGCCTGCGCTGATCATTTCCAACCACATTGCGCAGATTGACATTGGCTTCCTGATGGCGGCGCTGCCCATACATCTGCGCAACCGGTTGGGCGTGGCCATGCAGGGTGAGATGCTGCGCTCCATGCGGCATCCGCCGAAGGACTGGTTCTTTCTGAAACGCTGGTGGGAGCAGTTGCGATACGCGTTGATCGCGATGTTCTTTAACGTTTTCTCGCTGCCGCAACGGGCGAAGTATCGTGAAAGCTTTCGCTTTGCCGGCGAACTGGTGGATCGAGGCTATAGCGTGGTGATCTTTCCCGAGGGCCGCCGTACAGAGACCGGTGAGATGTCGCCATTCCGCAGCGGAATAGGACTTTTGGCAACACATCTTAACCTGCCGATTATTCCAATGCGTATCGACGGGCTGTTTCCGTTCAAGATCGCCAAAAAACATTACGTGCCGCCGCACGCAGTGCAGGTTCGAATTGGAGATCCGGTGAGGTTTGAGCCGACAGCCGATCCGGAGGAGATCGCGAAGGAGCTGCAGAGGATCGTGGCGGAGCTCTAAACAAAAGAGGGCCATACCGCGGATCGTCGCGGATTTGTTAAGCAAAAACTTACGACTGATAAACAGCAATGACACTGATCTGAAGCGGCTTTTTCTTCTGCGGCTCGTATTGATCTAAACTGTTTATTGAATCCAGCACGGGAAAATTACCTGACGACACCGCTCAACCGGTGTCGCGCGGAGCGGCACGAATGACCATGCACACCGGACGCCATTTTCTTCAGATTCCTGGACCAACCAACGTTCCTGATCGCGTTCTGCGCGCCATGAATCGTCCTATTATTGACCATCGTGGGCTGGAGTTTTCGCAACTGGGCGCTGAAGTGCTTGAAGGAGTGAAGTCGGTCTTCAAGACCAAGGGTCCGGTCATTATTTATTCGTCCTCCGGCTCAGGCGCGTGGGAAGCGGCTATTGTGAACACGCTTTCACCGGGCGACCGCGTGCTGATGTTTGAAACCGGACAGTTTTCCAATTTGTGGCGTGACATTGCGGTAAGGCACGGGTTGGTTGTCGATTATGTGCCGGGAAACTGGCGGCGCGGCGCGCAGCCAGAGGACGCCGAACATCGGCTGAAAGAAGATAAGCAGCACGCGATCAAAGCAGTGATGGTGGTGCACAATGAAACGTCCACGGGAGTAGCCAGCCGCATTGCCGAAATCCGCAAAGCCATGGACCGGGCGCAGCATCCGGCACTGCTGATGGTGGATACGATTTCGTCGCTGGGATCGATGGACTATCGCCATGAGGAATGGGGCGTGGACGTGGCTGTGGGCGGATCGCAAAAAGGATTGATGCTTCCTCCGGGGCTGAGCTTCAATGCGATTTCAGAAAAGGCGCTAGCGGCAAATAAGTCGGCAAAAATGGGCCGCTATTACTGGGACTGGCAGGAGATGCTTAAGCCGAACCGGTCAGGGTTCTTTCCGTACACACCGGCCACAAATCTTTTGTGGGGACTGCGGGAAGCGTTGGCGATGCTGCATGAAGAAGGATTGGAAAATGTGTTCCGCCGGCATGACCGCCATGCCGAGGCTACTCGTGCGGCTGTGGAAGCTTGGGGGCTGGCATTGTGGTGTGAAGAGCCGAAAGAATATTCCAGTTCGCTTACGGCGGTTGCCATGCCGCTGGGCCATGATGCGGACAAGCTGCGCGAAATCATTCTGGACGCTTTTGATATGTCACTGGGCACCGGGCTGGCCAAATTGGGCGGGAAGGTGTTTCGCATCGGGCACCTTGGGCACTTCAACGACCTGATGCTCGCGGGAACTCTCAGCGGCATTGAGATGGGACTTAAGCTCGCGAAGGTCCCGCACAAAGCGGGTGGGATAAATGCCGCGCTGGAGCGCTTGACGGCGAGCCATCAGCAGGTGGCAAGCCACTCTCCGGTAGCGGAAGAGGCACTTCGGTAAATTACCGTTTATCGTCTTTCAGATTGCGGAAGTTGGCACGGTGGTCTCGAATCAGACGGTCAAGCCGCGATTGCAGCACCGTGACGGCGTCATACAAAGTCTGGATACCACCGCTTTCCCAGGTTACGTCCTCTTGCTCCATGTCCAGGGAAAGGTCGCGCATCATCTGGGCAAAACGGCGGATTCGCTCGGCAGCCAGAAATGACGCGAGCAGTTCTTTGCGTCCGGGCTGGGCATGGTGCAGTTCGCTCGCGGTCCATGAGGTCATGCGGATTTCGTCCAGCGCATGGCGAAACTCCTGCAACGCTGGATCATCGGAAATGGTGCCGGTCTTTAGATCGCACTCCAGCAGGCGCAGCTCTGAAGTGAGAGTGCGCAGCCGCGATGCGATCTGGAAGCCCTTATCAGCCATTTTCCCCTCCACCTACTTTGATGCCCGTGAGCTCCGGATTGCACTCTGTTTCGGCGCGAACATGGTCACTGAACCTGGGCTTCAAATGGGCGAGCCCGCATTGTCCTTAGGTAATGTGCGGGGAAGGTAATGTGGTGCGGGGAGAACAGGTAAATTCCAGCTGAAATCAGGCATTTAAGGTTATTCAGGCTTGAGGATCGGCGAAACTTTAAGCGCTAGCGAGCGCGGGTCGTGCGTTTAACTGGTTTGGCGACAGTCTTTGCAACGGTTTTACGAGCAGGTCGTGCGGATTGGATTCTCTTAGCCTTATGCTGTGGTACTGAAGCTACTGGTTTTGAGTCACTCTGCCCGAGCGCTGTCAGGGGCGGCAGCTTTTGTTTCAGCTTCAGAACGGGCTCAAAAAGATCGCCGAATTTCTCTACCCGTTGCAATACCTGGTCTGAGGTAAAGACCAGCAACTCGGGATCGGCTTTCTTCAAGCAGTTTTCCACCTCTTTCCACGTGACAGGCGTGGACACCGTTGGCTGGTCTTTAGCGCGCAGCGAGTAAACGTTGACGGTAGTCTTGTAATCGTCGTTCTGGCTCCAATCGACAAAGACTTTATTTACGCGCAAGGCCTTCTTCATATCAGAGACAACCTGCTCGGGATGGCGCTCTTCCAGCAGCTGCGCAATCGCCTTGGCAAAGGGCTTGGTCTGCTCATAAGTCACTGCGGTATTCAGGGGAACGTAAACCTGAAGGCCCTTCGATCCGGAGGTCTTGGCAAAAGCCTGCAATCCGAACTGCTCAAAAATCTCGCGTACCCAGAGCCCGACCTGGCAGCACCGCACAATGTTGGCGGGAGCGCCGGGGTCAAGGTCGAAGGCGATCACCGTGGGACGATTCGTCTCGGGTGCGCGGGAAAGCGAAGTATGCAACTCAAGATCGGCCAAATTACCCAGCCAGACCAGCGTTGGCAGGTCAGCGACAACGCAATAATGCATAAAACGATTATTGCCTTCGCTCCATACTTTGGCGGTTTTCATCCATGAGGGGCGGTAAGTGGGGCAGTTTTTCTCATAAAAAAACATGCCGTCAACCCCGTTGGGGTAGCGCTTGAGTGTAAGCGCCCGGTCGGCCAGATGAGGCAGCAGCACGGGAGCAATGCGGACGTAATAATCGATTACCTGGCCTTTGGTGAAGCCGGCCTTGGGATAGAGCACTTTCTCCAGATTCGATAGCTTGATCTGGCGGCCTTCCACTTCAATAACGGATTCTTTTCTGGCCATGAAGACTCCCGTATGACTTCCATATTAGATGCTATGCCGGCCCAGTGCTGTTCCGGCCGGTTACCTTCCATGGTGCATTTTTCAGGGTAGTTCAACAACGTGGCAACGGGAACGGCCATCTAACCCGTGATGCCCGATGACCGGGAAATCGCGCTGCCGGTAAGCTCCTCAAGGCCACCGGTATTCTGCAAGCAGCAGGAGTCGCTGTTTCGCGAAGTGATCCAACTGCTGGAGAGCAATCACGTCCCCTTCGTAATATCCGGGGCCTTTGCTCTGCATGAGCATAC
>DASXJO010000152.1:0-7087 GCA_036497385.1 Candidatus Angelobacter sp.
TATATAAAACATATTGGCTGATGGGGGACAACCAAGTAAGGCGACGGCACGTTGATAACCAAACTCCCGGCTATCCCGCCAACTCCAGAATCTCTGGTTTGGCGATGCCTTCACGCAATGCCTCTCCACATCCATCTCCCCAGGCACTGCTTTCACTGGTGTAAATATTCCTCCGTTGTTGGCATTTCTTATATCGGGCAAGCCCCTTAGAAGGAAAATCCTTTTCGCGCTAGGATAGGATTAAGAGGAATTGGTGATTTTCGCAGCGTCGCGCCTGCTTCCATTTACCGATCCCCCGATTGCGGTTACCAATTTACCATTAACCAAATTGATAATGCCATGCTTTTATCCGATCCCTGCACCTTACTCATTTAAATGCTCACCGAACAACAGATACTCCATTACGTCTCCAAACAGCCCAAGCACATGGCCGGGTTCAAGCAGCTCATCCATGACCTGGGGCTCAAGGGCAAGGACCGCCGCACCCTGCAACAGCTTCTGCGCGACCTCACGCGGCGGCGCAAGCTCATCGCCATTGGCAAAGAGCGCTGGGGCCTTCCGACCTCCGCCAGCAATCAGGATCTGGTGGTGGGCAGGTTACGCATGCATCGCGATGGCTACGGCTTTGTCATCCCCGAACCCGGCTCGCTTCCGGCCCGCGCTCAGGGCAAGCTCCAGGGTGACATCTTTATTCCTCCGCCTGAGGTCGGCAATGCCATGCATGGCGACCAGGTTCTGGTGGAGATGGGCCGTCTCCGGCATGACGGCAAAGCTGAAGGCCGGATCGTCCGCGTGATGGAGCGCGAGCAGGAAACGGTAGTCGGCATCTTCCACTATGGCAGCGGCCGTAATTTCGTCTCGCCCATTGACGAAAAGCTGGCCATGGAAATTATCATCCCGCCGGGGATGGAGTACCCCAAAGCCGAAGACGAAGAAGGCGGGCCCGGCAACGAAGATCGGGACACTCGTGTGAGGTCGGGTTCCGATCACCCGATCACCAGATCACCCGATCAGCAGATCGAGAAAAAAGCTCCTTCCCCCAAATATCCCGACCGCCAATCCCCTCATCGAGTATTAGGCGAAGAAGCCCAACGCAAATCCTGGGACGACCTGGAAAACGTTGTCGTTGAAGTAGAAATCATCCAATGGCCTTCCGCTACGCAGAGCCCTCGCGGACGCGTCACCGAAATCCTCGGCTATGAAGATGATTTCGGCGTTGATGTGGAAATGATCATCCGCAAGCACCACATCCCGCACGTCTTTCCCGCGGAAGTGCTGGAAGAAGCGCAGGAAATCGACCCGGCCATCCCGCAAAAAGAAATTGCTGCGCGCCGCGACTTCCGCCATCTGCCCATCGTCACTATTGACGGCGAAACTGCCCGCGACTTTGACGACGCCGTTCTGGTCACTCGGCTCGATAACGGCAATTATGAGCTTCAGGTCCACATTGCCGACGTGGCCCAGTACGTGGACGATGGCTCGGCCATCGACGAAGAAGCGCGCAAGCGCGGCACCTCAGTTTATTTTCCTGACCGCGCCGTGCCCATGCTGCCGCTGGAACTCTCCACTGACATCTGCAGCCTGCGCCCCGATCTTGAGCGCCTGGTGCTGAGCTGCATCATGGAAATTGAGCCGAATGGAGAAATCTCCTATTACGAATTGGCGGAAGGTGTGATCCGATCCGCTCAGCGCATGACCTATACCGACGTGAACGCCATTATCGAAGCGCGTCCTGGTGCGCAGGCGCCGGGAAAGAAAGATCATGGACCGCAGGGCAAGAAAGATCATGGACCGCAGGTGCCGGACAAGAAAGATCATGGACCGCAGCCGCCCTCGGCTGCGCACGACGATCAGAGTTCTGTGGTGTCTGGTGATACCCACCGTCTGCACAAGGGACACAACGCCGGTGGCCCTGCCGCCGATCACCCGATAGATCCCCAGTCAAATAAAGCCGTTCGCGAAAAATACGGCGCGTTGGCCGAAAACTTTGACCTGATGTATGAGCTGGCGCAGATCCTCAACCGCAAGCGCGTCAAGCGCGGGTCTATCGACTTTGACCTGCCTGAGCCGATCATTGAGTTTGACGAGCATGGTCTCATGAAGAGCGTTGCCGCTTCAGAACGCAACTGGGCGCATCGCCTGATTGAAGAATTCATGCTCGCCGCCAATGAGACCGTGGCTTCGCATCTGGAACAGCGCGGTGTGCCCAGCCTGTATCGCATCCATGAAAAGCCTGACGCCAAGCGCATCTATGAGTTTGAAACCCTTGCCGCCAGCTTTGGCTATTCGCTCGGCGTTGGGGCGCTGCCCATCAAGCGCGTGCAAACCCGTGGTGACAAGCGCCACTACCGCGAATCCGGCCGCCGTGCCCCGGCCATCGAACTGCCGGAAGAAGTCCACGTGACGCCGCGCATGTACCAGAAGCTGGTACAGAAAATCGTCGGCAAGCCCGAAGAGCGCGTGCTTTCTTTCCTGATGCTGCGCTCGCTCAAGCAGGCTCGCTATTCCGAGGTCAATGAAGGCCACTTCGCCCTGGCCGCCCCCGCCTATACGCATTTCACCTCGCCCATCCGCCGCTACCCTGATCTGATCATCCATCGCATTCTGAAATGGGTGCTCCGCTCGGACGAAGGTGGAAACGTCGGGGGACCGCAGGCGGCGGTCACTAACTTCAAGAGTCGTGGACCGCAGGCGCCGGGGCCCCCGGGGCGCGCCGGTTTTGCGCGTTCTGGGGTGGAGGTGCCCTCGCCTGCGAACGATAAAGCGGGTGCCCCATCCTTTCCGCGCCCTTTGCGGAAAGGGTGGGATGAAGAAGATCGGAAGCACGACGAACATTCGGGCAAACACAAGGTGGGGAGGGGCTCCGATCACCCGATCACCGCGTCCCACTCCCCTTCGGAAAGCGGTGTCCCTCTCCGCTTCCGCGCCCAGCAATCCCATGAAGCCCATTCCCCCTGGTCCAAGCGCGCTGAAAAAGGCTCCTCAGCCCGACGTCGCCTTTCCTCCACGCCTCTCGGCGGCCCCATCTCTGAACCTGAACTGCATGAGATCGCTGAAAGCTCCAGCACATCAGAGCGCACCGCCGCCGAGGCCGAGCGCGAACTGCTGGAATGGAAAAAGCTCAAGTTCATGGAGCAGCGCGTGGGAGAAGACTTTGACGGCCTGGTCGTCAGCGTCACCAAATTCGGTTTCTTCGTGGAACTCACGGAGCTGTTCATTGAAGGCCTGGTCCCGCTCACCTCCCTGGCCGACGACATTTACTCCTACCACGAAAACACGCGCCAGATCATCGGCGCGCGATCCAAGAAGACCTACTCCACCGGGGACAAAGTGCGCGTGATCGTTGACCGCATTGACCATATGCAGCGCAAAGTCCAGTTCGCCGTGCTGGAAGAACAGAAGCCCAAGCGGCACAAGAAGCGCGAGTTAAGATCTTAAGCCAAACAATTATCAGTAGCTCAGATTCTCAAGCCACCATCAAAATAAACTCGTCAGCCTTTTTTATGTCGTACTATCAAAGTTCCATACTTTGTAAATACCGCGAGTGCTATGCCTCATGCGAGAGTTCGCTTTCGCCCACAATGATAAGCCTGGATCCCTGAGATTACTGCAAGTGAGAACAGCATCACTGTCAAAAAATACGCCGTGCATAATTGCATGGCATTCATATGAATAGAATCTACAGTCCAGATTTTGGCGGGTTGGCCCGCTGCATCCATGATTGCTTGTTCCTTTGTAAATCCGGCCTCGCCGGCTTTATATGCTTCTCCCTCCCGAGTAAATTCGGATCCGATAACAACCCTCGTCCCAGCATATTCGGCGCTTAAGGAGGATCGTAGCCGGTGATATTGAAAAAAAGCCATTGCACCCAAAATAAGGGCGATGAGAGCAACAGTCGACCATAGCTTTAGATCCTTCAGGCGACGTTTCCTTGTAAGCGGACCTGTCAGTACCCCAATGATAACGGAAAGTGCAAATGCAGAGAACAGCGCGAATACTTTTCCTGAATCAGCGCCTACTTCGGTTGGAGGCGGAAATACAAAGGGGCTTGTGATGCCGACGAGCCACACTCCCCAGCGTACGAGAGATTGCCAATCATTCTTTGCCGGGAAAAGTCGCATGGGTAGGACTGTTCACTGCACGAACAATGTTATGCTATCGGGCGCAAGCAGAGTAGACGCTTTGATCTCACCTTTTTGTTTAGTAGCGGGATCAATGGCTTGAAACAAATAACGCCCCGGCGGCAATTCCGCCACTGAGGGTGTAGATGGTTTTTTAAATGAATTTGGACCCACATCCTGCCGACTGAACCGCAAAAAATACTCCATGTAAAAGATCTCCCAGCCCGGCACCTCAATTGGCTGACCACCTTTTATCGCTTTCACAGTGCTGATTGAGACCGCAACATTGTGCACGATGCCTCCAAGCGAGGCTTTGCTGGCATCTGCCATTAATTTGAGATTCTCTTCCACGTCTTTCTGTACCCCTGCTTTTGCTTCCGCTTGGGTCCGTTTCTGTGAAAACACTACCGGAGTGAGCGGCATAATGAAGTCGCCTGATTCCAGGGCTTCCAGCGTAGTTGCTGAAATTGCTAGAACATCAACATAACGATCAGGCACCCATCCGGGTCGCACAAAGACTTCTTTCATATAGTCCAAAGCTTCCCTCGTTGATGGCGCCAGCGGTATTGCGGCGTTGGCAAGAGTCTCTGCCGTCTTATCAATTCTTGCCAATGATTTGCGGATTAACTCGGCTGCGCCCGGGCGCTGTTCGTTCAAGAGAAGTTCGGGCAGCAAACTTAATGATATAGCGGGAGCAATGCGCCACGATCCTGGCGGTATCACTTTTCTCAAATCAAGGACTTTCTGTGATAGGATCGATTGAGATAGTGTTGGAAGTTTGGAATCATCAAGGGAAACATAGCCCGTCACTCCAACCAAGACAGGTTTTTTCATGGAATATGATTTTATGTGACGTGCTGTTTCATTCGAATCTTTCTCAATGATAGCGGTGATAGCGTGCCTGGCTTCACACGATATTAATAAAGGTGGCATAAAGATGGTAGTGGTAGGGGTTAGATCAGATGGTGTATCACCGAGTTTAAGTTCAAGTTCTCCGTTCGCGTGAACCTTCATGCTAATAAGAATGCCTTGTAGCGTGACGAGTTGAGTTTCTACCCCGCGGATCGGGTTTGAAGTGTCGATTTGATATGGAATCTGCCGGATCAAATCCGATGTAAATCCAATCCAGGCAGAAATATTCATTGGCCCCTCAATGGTGGTGGTGCCTGAATTGCCTGCGTTTCCGAAAAAACGCCGCGGTGAGTAATCGGGGAACCCGAACTCATTGTCACAATCCTCTATTTCTGGTTGAATAAAAGAAGCGAGCATCCATCCGACTTTGCCAAATTTAGTGGTTACCTTGACATATCCTTTCCAGTAATCATTGATCACCACCTCTTCATTTGGCCCCACAAGCCCAATTTCCTTGTCTTTCAAAGAAGGGGTTTCGAAGAGAGAGGTATTCTCGACAACTAGTCGACGTTGCGCCACTGCCACAGCGCAACAGAGCAAAAGGACCACTTGAATTCTGCACTTCGCTTTCATTGAGTTAGGTAAACATGAAGATGATACCCTAGCTATCATTTTTGAGAAGTATTTTTTTAGATACGATGTCGCACATATCCCCTGGCGTGACTGGTGATTCCCCCTCGCATCGGCGCTCATACATGAGGCTGCAAACAGCCGACATTGAGCATGGTATCCGCGATTGCCCTCGTCAATTCGATACTCAGTCTATCTCGCAGACGAGAAACCGCCGAAGCTGCTCCCCCATGATGGAATCCCATGCCATGTTTTACAATCTCGGTGATTTGGCCTCACCCCAACCTCTTCACCAGCCCCTTCAGCTCAATTACCGGCAACGGACACTCCGGCCAATTGTGTGACCAGCACACAATAATGTCCGCCTTGCTCGCGTCGTGAAAATGCTTCAGAAAATTCCGGCTCTCGTACTCAAACTCAATCCACACCCGCTGCCACCGCTCCAGCCCCACCTGCCGCAGCGCCTGGCAATCCGGAAACTCTGTCCTTATCATCTCCACCACAAATCCCAGGTCTTTTGCCAGCAGCGCAAACAGAAACAACACGCCCTGCTCGTTCGTTGGCCCGCACAACATGTGCATGGTTGTCAGTGGAGGCCCCAGAACCGGACGGTCCGGCAGCTCATATGCGCCTGTGGCCTTTAAATCCACTGGCCTTTCCAACATCCATGCAGACTCCGGTTCGCCCCTGTAATGCTCTCGAATCATGTTCATTACGTCCGCGTACTCGACATCCAGTTTCTGCTGCCGCGCATATTCATACATACCTCGCGGCATCTGCGCCCACCTCTTGAATCGCCCTGTCAGCGGACGCACACTGTACTTGCTCTCATGCTCATATTCCGTCATGGTTGGGAGCTTCTTCATCTTGCGCACGATCAACGCCCAGTCCCGGAACAGCTCGTCCATCGCCACCTCGAATCCCGAGCCCAGGCAGTTTAGCCCGCTCTCCTGCAGCGCTAGCGTATAGGTCCCGACGTACTTCCGGATCGCGCCCATCTTGATGGCCGGAAACGCGCTCGTAAACTCTGAGAATTTCGGCGGGCGTCCCAGCTTCTCGGCGGATTCCTTGATGGCGGCAATGATTTCCTCTTTGGCGATGGTCTTATTGGCGATGGTCTTGTTTTCGTTCGGCATGTTTTGCTCTCCAAATAAAAAAGCCACCCTGCTGGATGGCTGCTTCTGTTGTGAATTTGTGGAACAAAAAATCGTTGGGCGGAGCCCGGCCTTCATGGCCCGTCGAAGGCGGAAGTTTTGGCCGTTTGGATCAAGCCAAAAGCCAACGGCCAAGAGCCAACAGCCGAGTTTCCCCTCTACTTACTAGTGTCGAAAAGGCCCACCCTCCGGGACACTTTTTTTCAACTTTATTTTTGCCGCCTCCCGTAACCACTCCATCCCATTGCGATCAAAGCGTTTCCAGGCCGCCTGCATCGCCCTCCGCGACTCTTCGTCCGGCAGTAGCCCCATGGCCTGCTCGCGGCTCAC
>DASXJO010000153.1:0-12882 GCA_036497385.1 Candidatus Angelobacter sp.
GATCCTGCGCAGCTAGGAATAGAACATGAGGCCATAGAGGGTGCGTACGACGTGACCATCTTTGAGGATCTAGGAAACGGCCAGACGAAACTCACCTTCATTGGAAATGAACCCATGGAGAGCGCGAAAAATAGCGGTCAATTGGAGGGCTGGAACCAGATACTCGATAAAGTTGCCGCAGTTGTTGCGGGGCTGGCGCAGGCGAAATAAGAACTTGAAGCCTGGATGATCGTCATGCGCGAGATAATGAACGTAAAGCAAACGCAGGTCCATCCCTGCAACCCCAGCCAGGGGTGGCTTGCGGAGGCTTAGTTCAATCGCGCTCTCGTCACCTGGCCGAATAGTCGCCTTTCCGGCTAAATGACCCTTGGCTCGGCTGCCGCCTTGAGGCCAACGCGCTCATCGAGCAAGGATTTGAGCCGGCATCCGACCATTGATCCTGTGAAACGCGCCAGGGTCTAGGAATAGAATTTGGGTGGCCCAGCAACCTACGTGAGCGAAATTCCTGTTCAGAGATCTCCTCGTACTGACTTGCGGGTCCAGATAGTGAATGATAAAGGGCGCTGTCGATCATGCGCGGCGAATTGAGCTTGCTGGCATGCTTTTTCATCAGTTTCTTGAAGCTTCGGAGCGCCACCATCTCCCGGAGCGCCATATGCACAGCATCTGTACGGGACTTGGCACCGAGGGCTCTTGCAGTTTCATCAGCTAACCGGCTATCGATCCTTATGGTGATTACTGCCACTGATTGCACCCTCGACTACTCGTAATACACACTACAGAAATAGATTGCCGCTTGCGTGGCATGAAGACCTGCATTTATGCTGCATGGTTCCTGACCACTGGAGGCTTCTTCATGCGCCGCTTACTCCCCGTGTTAATGACATTTTTCGGTGTCGCTTCTTTCGCCCAGCCACAGCAGTCATCGATCAAAGACTTCATCCGCATGCAGTCACCGGTGATCGCGCTGGAACACGTGCGCTTGATTGATGGAACTGGAGCGGCGGCGAAGGCCGATCAGACGATCATTATTTCCGGCGGAAAGATCACGGCCATAGGCAATGCAGGAGTAGTGCCGGTGCCGGCTGATGCGAACCGCATGGACATGACAGGCTATTCCGCACTGCCCGGACTGGTGGGAATGCATGACCATCTTTTTTATCCCAGCGGAGGCGGGCTGTACCATGACATGCCTTTCAGCTTTCCGCGGCTCTATCTGGCACTGGGCGTAACGACGATCCGCATTACAGGCAGCATGGAGCCTTATACCGACCTGGAAATAAAAAAGGCCGTGGACGCGGGGAAAATGCCGGGACCAAAGATCAACGCCACCGGCCCTTACATGGAAGGTGAAGGCATTCCGCTTTTGCAGCTGCACCAACTCACCGGCCCGGATGATGCTACGCGTACGGTGGAGTATTGGGTGGCGGAGGGTGCGCGGTCATTCAAGGTTTACAACTACATAACGCGCGACGAATTGAAGGCGGTGATCGATACCGCGCACCGGCATGGTGTCAAAGTCACGGGACATCTATGCTCGATTGGATTCCGCGAGGCCGCGCAGCTTGGCATTGACGATCTTGAGCACGGGCTGACCGTGGACACGGAATTTCATCCGGATAAGAAACCGGATGTGTGTCCTAACCCAAATCAGGCGGCCGCTGCCGCGGCAAAGCTGGAAGTTACGAGCGAGCCGATTCAGACCACGATCAAGATGCTCATCGCAAAACACGTGGCTGTAACTTCAACGCTGCCGGTATTTGAGCAGTTTGTTCCGTCGCGCCCGGACGTGCCACAGAAGGCGCTGGATATGCTGAGCGACGAAGCGGCCAAAGCCTACCACGCAAACCGCGAACGGGTGGCCAAGAACGCGGAAAGTCCGTGGCCCACGATGTTTCAACGCGAGATGGAATTTGAGCGAGCGTTTGTGAAAGCCGGGGGAACGCTGCTGGCGGGCCTGGATCCAACGGGCATCGGCGGCGTGATTGCCGGCTTTGGCGACCTGCGCGAAGTGGAACTGCTGGTGGAGTCAGGCTTCACGCCGCTGGAGTCCATCAAGATCGCCACGCTGAACGGAGCGCAATTTCTTGAGGTGGATAAGCAGGTGGGCTCGCTCACACCGGGCAAGCAGGCGGACATCATGCTGGTCAAGGGCGATCCTTCCAGCAAAATCGCCGACATAGAAAATGTTGAATTGGTGTTTAAGGATGGCGTGGGCTGGGACTCAAAGAAGCTGATTGATTCAGTGAAGGGTCAGGTGGGGGTGAGGTAGTCTCTTGAAATCCCGAGCGTGGCGAAGGAAGCCTGTCACCACAAACAAGACCGCGCGCGTGTTTTTTAGTTGAGGCAGTAGCAGCAACTCAGGTCGGAATGTGAATGACGATATCCATCTGGGACAATGCCGCAGGCTACTATCGGCAATTGGAAAAACGTTCGGTACCGAGCCATTAATGTTCCGACGATCCCTAAGATGGTCGGTGCCTGCTTCGGCCTTTCGTCATGCACCAACTTTTCTAGCGCAACATACAATAGCTTCCATGGCTGAAACTGATCAATCCATTCAATCTGCTCGCCGAGTGGCGCTGCTGCCCGGACTGTTAATGGGCGCAGTGATCGCCCTAATGCTCGCCGTGCTCATGGCGCGGGTGCAGTCCGGTCCGCTGGCGGCATTTTGGTCGCTGCTGAGTGGGCGCAACACGCGCATCAGCAGTGAAGGCAGCGTGATCGAGCGTATCCAGCGGTTGCAGAGGATGGAAACCGTTGTCTTCAATATGGATAAGATCGTGACGGGTGAAAAGGACAATCCGATCCTGCCAGACTTTATTGCCGGTGATCGATTGCTGATGGTCGTTCATGGCCAGGTTGTTGCCGGCATTGATTTCAGCCGCCTGAAAAGTGGCGACATCAAGATCCAGGGCAAAGAGGTGCGCATCCACTTGCCGAATCCCCAGATTCTGATCACGCGTCTGGACAACGCTCGCACCAAGGTCTATTCGCGTAGCACGGGGCTTCTGGTACCGGTTGATCCCAACCTTGAGACGCGGGTCCGGCAAGAGGCCGAAGGCGAGTTGCTTCAGGAAGCGGCGCTGGGCGGGATCATTGCGAAGGCCCGGGATAACGCGCGCGCCACCGTAACAACGGTGCTTCAGGGGATGGGCTTTGAGAAAGTTGAAGTGGATTGAGGTTTGCCGGAAAATCAGGAGTTCGTGATCGCTCCGCCGCATCCTGAAAATATCAAAGAAACGAAGTTGACGAAAGGCGCAAATGGAATACACCAACCTTGGATCTACCGGCGTAAAAGTTTCCCGCATATGTCTGGGCTGCATGACCTATGGCACAAAGAAGTGGCGGCAATGGGTGCTGGAAGAGGAAGAGAGCCGGCCGTTTATCAAACAGGCGCTCGAATCCGGCATCAACTTCTTTGACACGGCAGACATGTATTCCCTTGGCGCCAGCGAGCAGGTACTGGGCCACGCGCTGAAAGACTTCGGCCCATCGCGCGACAAGCTGGTGATCGCGACTAAGGTCTTTTTTCCTCTGGGCGACGATCCCAACCAGAAAGGGCTTTCGCGCAAGCACATCATGCACGCCATTGATGACAGTCTGCGCCGCCTGGGCACGGATTATGTTGATCTCTACCAGATTCACCGCTTTGACTATGAGACGCCCATCGAAGAAACACTTACCGCGCTGCATGACGTTGTGAAGTCCGGCAAGGTGCGTTATATCGGAGCATCATCCATGTTCGCCTGGCAGTTTGCCCAGATGCTGCACACCTCGGACCGTCTTGGGCTCACCCGTTTTGTCACGATGCAGAACCACTACAATTTGGTCTATCGAGAAGAAGAACGAGAGATGATCCCTCTGTGCCGTGCTGAACGCGTTGGGCTTATACCTTGGAGTCCGCTGGCGCGCGGCGTATTGACAGGAAATCGTAAAGCGGGAACCTTGCGTTCGCAGGAAGACGATTACACCAAGAAGCTTTACACGCAGGAAGCTGATGACCGCGTTGTGGATGGCGTCGCGCAAGTGGCGAAGAGCCGCGGCGTGCCGCCAGCCCAGATTGCTCTGGCATGGCTGCTGCACAAGCCTGAAGTTTCTGCGCCGATTGTAGGCGCGTCCAAGCCGCACCACCTCAAGGATGCGGTGGCAGCGGTCAAGGTAAAGCTCACGACCGAAGAGATCGCGCAGCTCGAATCCATGTACGTGCCTCATCCCGTACTGGGCCACCACTAGCGTTGTTTCATGGACATAGCCTTGATTCCGTTACTATCCATGCGTCTGCGCGCATGTGACGGCCATCACTGCCACGGCGTGAGGCGGCTCGTCACAATAGTCCTCACGGTATGCGCTCTGCATGTTGCGCAGCCATTGAGGCAAATTCAAGATGGCCATCATTGACTCGGCTGGCGGCAAGACCCTTACAAAATATTCCATTGAGGAGCTGAAGGAACAAGCGGCCCTGATGCGCGGCTACAGCCTTACGGCATTGTGCGCGGCGGGTTCAGGCCACGCCGGCGGGACACTCTCAATCATGGACGTGGCTGCGGCGCTTTATCTCCGTTGCGCGGACCACGATCCAAAAAATCCAGACTGGAAGATGCGTGACCGGATTATCTGGTCAGCCGGGCATAAAGCCCCAGCACTCTATACGGGGCTGGCATTCTCCGGCTACTTCGATAAAAAAGACATGATGACGCTGCGCAAGCTGGGTTCGCCCTTTCAGGGTCATCCACATCGCATGAAACTGCCCGGTGTTGAAGTTTCAACCGGATCGCTGGGGCAGGGACTAAGTCTCGCCCTGGGCGTGGCGCTGGCTCAGAAGATGGATCGCGTTCCGGCAAAAACCTTCTGCATTATGGGCGATGGCGAGCAGCAGGAAGGGCAGATATGGGAAGCCGCCATGGAGGCCGCGCATTACAAGCTGGACAACCTGATCGGCATCATCGACCAGAATCAGCTCCAGATTGATGGCCCTGTGGCAGACGTAATGAACATTGATCCACTCGATGAAAAATATCGCAGCTTTGGCTGGCATGTGCTCCGCGTGAATGGGCATGACATGGAGGAGATCGTCGAAACCCTGGAATGCGTCAAGAACGAGCCTGCGGGCCGTCCGACAATGTTGATCTGCTACACGATCAAGGGCAAAGGCGTGAGCTTTATGGAAAACCAGCCGGGATGGCATGGCCGCGCACCCAAGATCCAGGAACTGGAAAAAGCGCTGGCTGAACTCCATCTGGATGGCAAGTTGCCCGTAGCGGGATTACTTGCCTCCGCACAGAGATTTCAGGACAAGGTGGACACCCGACTAGAGGAAAAGATGCCGAAGTTCAGCCTTGGCTATTGGTGGAATTCCGCGCCGACGATGAAAGTTGATATGCGTCCCACGCGAGTGGGTTTTGGCGAAGCTTTGCGCAGAGCGGGCGACGATCCGCGCGTCTGCTGTCTGGGTCTGGACATCAGCGGCTCGATCACTATTAACGAGTTTTACGCCAACAATCCTGAGCGAAAGAAGCGCTGGCTGAGCATGGGAATTGCCGAGCAGTCGGCCACCTCCGTTGCTGCCGGTTTAGCGCGTGAAGGCAAACTGCCCGTCTTTGGCACGTACGCCACTTTTGCCGCGGCGCGCAACCTTGACCAGATTCGCACTTCCGTCTGTTACGGAAATTTCAATGTGATGATTGCCGGCGCGCATGGCGGCGTAAGCGTTGGGCCGGACGGCGCAACGCATCAGGCGCTGGAAGATTGTTCTGCAATGATGAGCCTGCCGAACATGACCGTGGTGGCGCCTTGCGATGCAGTGGAGACGGGCAAGGCCACAACCACGCTACTTTTACAACATGTGGGACCAAAGTACATCCGCTTTGCACGTGAAGCCACTCCGGTAGTAACGGCTGAGGATACGCCCTTTGTTGTCGGCAAGGCCAATGTGCTGAAGCTGCGGCGGGAATCAGGCAGGATGATCGATGCATTTGAGCATGTTCTGGCCGAGCAGTATGTGTCCGAGGCTGAAGATCTGACGATCATCGCGTGCGGGCCCATGGTCCCTGAAGCCATGCGCGCAGCGTGGATCTTAAAGAATGAATTTGGCTACGATACCCGCGTGATCAACATGCATACGCTCAAGCCTCTGGATGAAGCGGCGGTAGTGCGAGCCGCACGGGAAACCGGGATCATCGTTACAGCGGAAGAGCACCAGATCGGCGCGCTGGCATGGCGCGTCAGCGGCGTTATCACCGGAAGCAAAGAGCTTTACGGCAAACCAATCCTGACCGGGGCTATCGGAGTGAAAGATCGCTTTGGCGACAGCGGCGCTCCCTGGGAACTGATGAAGGAATTCGAGGTCAGCGCGGAGCACATCGCCGCAAAAGCCAGAGAATTAATGATGGTCAAGCACGAAGCAATACTTCCGCATGGCCCGGAAGAGTTTGCGCTGGAAGAAGCCCTGGCTACCAGCAGCTAAGTCCAGGCACAAGCAAGCGCTCCGCTACCGCATACAGTGCGCATTATGCGGAGCGCCGCCAACATTGATTGAAATAAATTATCGAGCAGCCTACACTAATCCCTGGTTTGGCGGCCCAGCAGCCACCCGGTAAGAATGCCTACAGCGAACGAGCATGCGGCTACTGTTGCAACTGAAGTAAGCGGCCGTTCTTTTACACGATCACGAACGTCACCGAGCCGGTCTTCCGTCGCGGTCTTTGCCCGCTGAACGGTGCGATTCAGGTCATTGTATGTTTCGTCCAGTCGATCCTTCACCTTGGCCGAGAGGTCGCGCGCCCTATCGGCGATTTCAGCTACGTTATCTCTTAAATCACGCCTCATGTTTTCAGCTGTCATAGAAATTACCTCCGGTGCTGCATAGCAATTATTGCAGAATGAGCTTCAATATCGCTCCTGCATCCAGCCTTCTACGTCAAGTCCACAACTTTCAATTTGATTTCAGGGTTCTTCCAGTTGGATTGAAATTGTTTGTCGACGAACTGCGCGTCGTAGGCGCGATTTTGCGTGCGTAGCGCCTCGGCCAGACCAAATAGCGAACGCGGATTACGTGGGTTGCGGTCCAGGTCTTCGCGAAAAACCTTTTCGGCCTCAGCGGCATTGCCGTTCAGCAGAAGAACTGCGCCCAAAGACTCGCGCACCGGATAAAACCAGTCTGGAGGTTCGTCATACTTGAGGGTGTCTTGAATGGCGACAGCGCGGCGCAGCAGTGACACCGCACCGACTGAATCATGCTTGGCCTGTGCGATTTTTGCTCCCAGAACGTTTGTGGCGATGTTCAACACGTCTTTCGCTTTGTTGTTGACCGGCATGGCAAAAACCTGATCTGGCGGCGTCTTGTCCGCGGCTTCACTTACGATGTGATGCTCAGCTTCAGCCTCGGCCACCTTGCCCTTGGCTGCGAGCGCCATGCCGCGAGCGAAATGCCAGAACACAGTAGTGGTTTGCATGGCAGCCGGCGGCTGCGGCATCGCCAGTATCTGGTCCCACTTCTGGAAGCGCACTTCAACTGCGATGGGCACCGTCATGAATCCTTCGAGAGGTGGGACGTCTTTAACGTGCGGACCAACATGCGCCGCCAGCATCTCCGCCGCCTTGCGCGCTTCAGCGTAATTGCCGTTCATGCTGGAACATGCCGCAATAAAATGCAGATTGTGGCTGTAATACATGGCGCCATACATTCCTCCAGCGCCATTGGCCTTCAAGTAATCGCGATCCGCCTGTGCCGCGAGTTCGTTGGTCTTTACCGCTGCTTCAAAATCGCCGGTGCGGATGTAAACGTGTCCGGGCATGTGCACCAGATGGCCCGCCGCCGGAGCGAGTGCCGCCAGTCGATTGGCCGCCGCCAATGCGCGTTCGGGATTCGGAGAAGCTTCCACGGCGTGAATGTAGTAGTGAATAGCGCCCATATGATTGGGATCACGCTTTAAGACTGATTCCAACGCGGCAATAATGTCTTCGGTTCCACCTTCCGGCGTGCCATCCTTGCGCCACAGGCCCCAGGGATGAAGGTCCATCCCGGCTTCAGCAAACAGCGTGGCTGCGTCCAAATCATCAGGGAATTGCGTTACTACGTCACCCATGGCATTGCGATAACGCTCTGCCGCCAGACGATGATCAGCCGCAGGATCGGCTGGGAAACGCAGCGCCATCGCAGCAATATACGCCTTCTCGCTTGGCGAAGCGCTGGCCGCAAACTTTTCGGCCTGGGCTATGGCTTCATGCGCTTTTTTGTAACGGTCAGGATCAGCCGGATCGTTATAGTTTGGTCCTACAGCCTCCGCCAGCCCCCAATAGGCCATTGCCATGTTGGGATCGAGTTCAGCCGCGCGTTCAAACGATCCAGCAGCTTCTTCATGATTGAAGGCATAAATCAGGCGCATTCCCTGATCGAAAAACTTCTGTGCTTCAGGATTGCTGGTTGAAACAGGATGGTGCAAATCGCCCAGCCCGCTCATCAGCGTGGCCTTTTGGGGAGCAGGTTGACTGTGCATGGGGTGTTGCTGCGCGGAGATCGATCCGCAAAGTACAAGGGCTGACAGAAGGCATATCGGAAGCTTCATCGTCGGCTTCTCCTCAGTTAAGTTTGGCCCGTGGGTTTTCAGAAATTCTACACCCGAGCGGTTGGAAATGGAGAGATCGGGGATTATGGATTTTGCTTTTTGCCGAAGATCTCACGAAGCAGAGCCGTGGTTTGCGCCGCGGGGTCCTTGCGAATCTTGCGTTCTTCTTCACCCATTACATAAAACAGGCCGTCCATGGTTTTGCCGACCACGTATTTATCAATGCTGAACCCCTCATTTTCCGCCACGCGGGCGGCAATAGGATTTTGCATTAGCTGGTTGTATTGCCTCACCACGCCGACATTTTCCATGGCCTGATGCACAATCGGGGAGAAAGCCGCGGTCAACTGTTCCGTGCTCGCCGTCTTGAAGTAATCGGTTGCGGCTGTATCGCCGCGGGAAAGAATCTGGCGTGCGTCTGCGATCGTCATCTTTGATACGGCATCGATAAATATCTGCCTGGCTGCCGGCGCGGCCTGCTCCGCAGCGCGGTTCATTCCGACTTCCAACGCGTCCACCTGCTGGCCCATGCCCATAAGGCGCATGCCTTTTCCGACGTTGCGCAATTTATCCGGCAGCAGAATCTTGATGGCCGCGTTCTTCAGAAAACCATCTACGCGGCCTGTGGAGGCTACTGCCCGCCGCGTGCTCACGGTCAGAGCTTCCTTCAATCCGGCTGCAATGCGATCATCAGTCGGGCCACGCTTCTTGCCCAACGCTTCTTCGGCCCTTTTACGCAGATCATCCAGGGGAGACTGCGCCAAAGTCACTGAAGAAGATAATCCAGCGCTCAAAAGCAGGATGACCACACATTTGTTTATCATTTTCCCCCTAACACTTGCGTATAACTGATCAGCGTCAGCGCTAACAACGCGACGCGGAGGTAGTCTAAGCTTCATATTATGCGCTTGACCTTTCATTTGTCCTATATTGCTAGTGCACCGACCATTGAAGATGGACCTGGAGAGTACTAATTTATGATCAGCAAATTCGTTCGTATGCTCGCAATTTGTGTTGTGGCCCTGGTGGTTTTTTCCTCCTTTGCCTCGGCAACGCCTGCCGATGGAGCAGTCCATCCGGAGATGATTGTTTCAGCCAAGTGGCTGAGCGAGCACCTCAACGATCCCAAGGTGATCATTTTGCATGTGGCCGAGAAACGCTCAGAATACGATCAAGGCCATATTCCGGGCGCTCGCCTTTTGGCGCTGGAGGATTTTATTGAAGGTGACGATGCCGAGCTTCCCACGACGGAAAAACTCAAAGATACTTTTGAAAAGCTGGGAGCAAGCGATGACTCGCGTGTGGTGATCTACACGACCGCATGGTACCCAATGGCCGGCCGCGCTTATTACACGCTGGACTACCTGGGCCATGGCGACCATACGGCGCTGCTGGATGGCGGCATGGATGAGTGGCAGAAGGAAAACAGACAGCTTGCAAAAGATGCGCCCAAGATTACGCGAGGCAGCTTTACACCCCATGTTCATCCTGAAGTCCGGGCCATGATGGAAGAAGTAAAGAAGCTTTCTGAGCAGCCGACGAAGAATGCGGTTCTGCTGGATTCACGTCCGGACAAGCGTTACACCGATGGTCACATTGCCGGAGCGGTGCATATTTACTGGCAGGAGACGCTGGTGGATGCCAAGAACAATCCGGTTTTCCTGCCGCCGGACAAATTAAAGGAACTTTTTGCCGCCAGAGGCATTACGCCGGGAGAGAAGCTGATAACCTACTGCGAAATCGGCTTGCAGGCTTCTCATGATTACTTCATCGCAAAATATCTTGGCTTTGACGCTGCCATGTTTGATGGATCCATCCATCAATGGAGTCACATGAACAACCTGCCTGTGGTCGCAGGCGCCGCGCTACGCTAAGAGGGACGCAATGTTCAGAAAACTTCTTTTCGCCGCACTAACGCTCTTGTCGGGATTGCTCTTGTGCGCTCAAGACGCCGAGCCGAAGTTGCGGCCGGAAATGCTGGTTACGACCGGCTGGCTGGCGGCAAACCTGAGCGAACCGGATGTGATCGTGCTCTGCATCAATTCCACGCCGGAGTTTTACAGCAAAGGGCACATTCCGGGCTCTAGGCAGATCAAGCTGGAAGACATTGCCGTAACACACGACGGCATTCCCAATGAGCTGCCGCCGGTGGAAGCTTTGAAGCACGTTTTTGAAGCTGCCGGCGTCAGCAACTCGTCCCGCGTGGTTTTATATGGGGAGCGATTCAACCTGCTGGCGGCGCGAGCTTATTTCACCCTGGACTATCTCGGGGTGGCGGGGCGTGTGGCCCTACTGGATGGCGGCCTGGAGAAATGGACAGCCGAGCGGCGTCCTCTTTCGACAGAAATACCGCAGGCCAAGACAACAACGCTTGTAGTTTCACCGCGGCCGGAGATTCTGGTGGACACAAAGGCCATGCGCGAACTGTCACAAAAAAAACCGGGGAACGTGACGCTGGTGGATGCCCGTCCAACAAAGGAATTCACGGGCGAGCAGCTCTCAGAAGATGTAGCCAAAGCCGGGCACATTCCCGGAGCGAAGGGTCTCTACTGGATGGACATGCTCGTCAGCCGCCAGAACCCCGTTCTGAAGCCTGAAGCAGAATTGCGGCGGATGTACTCCGCGCTGAATGCCAAGGCAGATCAACCACTGGTTACTTATTGCCGGACGGGAATGCAATCTTCTTTCGACTACTTTGTCGCGAAGTATCTTGGCTACCAGCCCAGCATGTATGACGCTTCATTTTACGAGTGGAGCAAAAACGGTTTACCGACAGAAAAATAACTCAACCACAGAGGGCACAGAGAAACACAGAGAAGCAAAAGCTTTGATTCTCCTCGGTGCTTCTCTGTGAGTTCTGTGGTTAAGGCTCTTGATTTTCTAAAACATATTCCACAGGAACTGGTTGTAAACGTCGTGATGGTACTGGACTTCCGGCGCTTTCACGAATGTTCCCAGCAGTCGCGGACAACGATCGGCTGAAGCCTGCTTCAGGTCGGCGTAGCGCGTCTTTACGTCTTCACCGCCCATCAGCTTGCCAGTCCACTGGGATGCGCGGAAGTTTTCCATCGCAGTATAAATGTTATCCGGCAGGTAACGCTCGGCCTGGCGCAGGTTTTTGATCTTGGATGTCTCACCGGCGATTCCAGTCTTGAAAACGGCCATCATCACCATATAAGGATTGGCATCGGGCGCGACGGAACGCACCTCAACGCGCATGCTCTTCTCGTTTCCGATTGGGATCCGCACCATGGAGCCGCGATCCACCGCTGAAGCCTTGATCTGGTTCGGAGCTTCAAAGTGCGGATCAAGCCGGCGATAAGCATTTACGCTGGCATTGAGCATCAGGCAGATATCGTTGCCATGCGTCAGAACTCGGTCAACGAATGCCCAGCCCAGCTTGCTCAACTTTTCCTCGCCCTTGGGGTCCCAGAAAAGGTTCTTGCCATCTTTGCTGATGGAAACGTTGGTGTGCATACCGTTGCCGTTTACCCCGACCACAGGTTTAGGCAGGAATGACGCCGTCAGTCCCATCCGGGTGGCGACCTGACGACAGATCAGTTTATAAAGCTGGATCTGGTCGGCAGCGGCCACAACTTCACCATAGCTGTAATTGATTTCAAATTGCGAGGGCGCCACCTCAGGGTGATCTTTCTCATTCTGGAAACCCATGGCGCGCTGGACTTCAGCCGTGGTGTCAATGAACGTCCGCAGCGGATCGCCGGGCAACGAATGGTAATAGCCGCCGGTATTCACGTATTCGAATTTGTTGGTCTCGTGGTAGCGACGCTCCGCGTCAGCGCCCTGAAACAGGAAGCCTTCAATTTCATTGGCGGCATTGAGCGTGTAGCCCTCTTTTTGGTGCATTTCTGCGGCAAAAACTTTCAGATTGCCACGGATATCTGCGCTGTAAGGCGTGCCGCCTTTATCGATGACATCGCCAAACACCAGCACTTTGCCTGAGCCGAAGATATCTGAAGGCGCCCAGTAAAAAGAGCTCCAGTCCAGACCTAAACGAAGGTCGCTTTCACGCTGCGCGGTAAAGCCGCGAATCGACGATCCGTCAAAAGTCAGGTTGTCCCAGCTCTTGAGCAGAAATTTTTTGTCATAGTCCAGCATGTGCAGGCGGCCTTCAAGATCGCTAAAAAGGACTGTGACCGCCTTAATGCGCTTCTCGTCCGTCAGGTATTTCAGCCGGTCTTCCTGGATTTTGTGCATGGCAACGCGGTTTCTGCGCTGCTCCTTGGCCTGCAAGTTCATGTCTTCCAGTTCGTCATACGAGAGGGCAAGAAAATTGCGCAGTTCGTTTGCCATG
>DASXJO010000154.1:0-6298 GCA_036497385.1 Candidatus Angelobacter sp.
CAACTGGGCAATCACTTGAAAGCTCGGATGAAAGTCACAACCTATATACTGCATATGGCCTCCTCGTCCCGAGCTCTTGGTCTTAAGCAAATCGAGTTTACTCGAGACGCCCAGGAGGCCGTTGTCGTCATGCAATCAAGGTCATCCCAGATTGGCGTGTATTTGACATCCGCAGGTACCGATTGGCGTGGACTTGGCCAAGTTCTGAGATTGCTTTTGGGTTTAGCTAAGAACTAACGGCTAAGAGCTAAAAGCTGAATTTCTCTACATAGCCCACCCGGGGGTATAGCTTTTGTTGCAAACAAAAGAGAAAACGGATTCAACCGGACGGTCACCGGACGGTCGAAGCCTCTTGTCGGCGTTTTTTCGGGCTCCAATCGCCATCAATTTCAGGCTTGTCGCGCCTTTACTTTCCGGTCGGCAGAGGGGCGCAAGCCAATGTTCCTAGCCAGCAGCCGGGAGCTAGGCGCTAGCAGCTTCTTTTGTCAAAGATCGTTCAACGCACCGCATTTTCGCCCTGGAGCGAATCTCTAACTTTACCCTTTGTTCGCTCTATTTGTCAAGCAAAAAGCGCGGCGTCGTGGTGGAAGAGCGGCCCTTCAGGACCGCGAAAAAGATCGAGAAGAGAACTCCTTCCTTGCGCCGCAGGTCCGCGCGCAGCGCCCACGCAAGCGACACCAAATTAAAACGAATGGCGTGCGCTGTTGCCGACCCGCCGCGCCATCAGGTGTTAAGGGTTTTTTGCTTCGTCTTCCCGCGCTAGGTGGTTTCTTGCTTCGTCTTCCCGCACTTTGGTGGAAGAGCGGCCCTTTAGGGCCGCGTAAGGATCATTTAAGATAATGCGCTTTAGCGCTGGTGGAAAATGAAAGACGCCCCGCAGGAAATCCGCACATTCTTTGTCACGTCCGTTGCGAACTTACGGCGTCCTCTCTTCAAGAAAGAGGAAATGGCACGCTTGTTTCTCAACGTTCTTCAGGACTATCGTGGCCAAGGCCGCTACCTCCTGCATGAGTTCGTGGTTATGCCGGACCACTTCCATCTGATTGTCACGCCTGCGGCAGATGTCCCTCTGGAAAAGGCAGGTCAATACATCAAAGGCGGATTTCCCTTCCGTGCCAAGAGGGAATTGGCGTTCCGGTCTCTCATATGGCAGGAAAAGAGCTTCACTAATCATCGGATTTCCGATGCTGAGGACTATCAGAAGCATCGTGAATACATCCATCTCAATCCGGTGAAGGCGGGGCTGGCAAAGACTCCGGCCGCGTACCCTTATTCCTCCGCATTTCCTGGGATGGACCTGGATCCGGCTCCGTCGTGGATAAAGTTGAGCCTCTCGGCGAAATTCTGAACGCAGCCGAAAGACTGAAGCCGGAACGAGTCGGCATCGCACCGGTGGAAGAGCGGCCCTTTAGGGCCGCGTTAAGATTGATAAAAAACTGGGCTTTAGCCCTGGCGTAGAAGAATTTTCGACAGGCTACACCAATTCTGGAAGCGCTTTAGACGGCGTTTGAGCCGGCTGGCGAATCCTGAGCGCAGCCGAAAGACTCGAAACCGTCTGCGGAGAACGCGAACGAGTCGCAAGAATTGTGCCATCATCGCTTGTGCCACCATCGCTAAAGTTGAGCCGATTAGAGCAACTCCAGAGCTGCGGTGTCTCGCACCGGTGGAAGAGCGGCCCTTTAGGGCCGCGTTAAGGTAATAAAAAAACTGGGCTTTAGCCCTGGCGTAGAAGAATTTTCGACAGGCTACACCAATTCTGGAAGCGCTTTAGACGGGCGTCTGAGCCGGCTGGCGAAATCTTGAGCGCAGCCGAAGGACCTCAAGATATGCCACCAGCGCTAAAGCGCATCATCTTAAATGACCCTTTTCACGGCCCTGAAAGGGCCGTTCTTCCACCAGTTCTCCGCGCTCAAGCGCGAAGAAATCTGCTGTACAACGCGGGCATACGTTTCTACCGTAGCGTTATACACGGGTGGAAAGACGACATTATGACCGCTAAAAATTAAGCTCGCACCGGTGGAAGAGCGGCCCTTCAGGGCCGCGAAAAAGACCGACAAATGAATCCTCCCTGGCGGGGGGCCTTCGCGGGTGAATTCGGTTTTGGGGTTCCGCGTCCTGTGCAGCCGCTGCACCAACGAGCAGTCCTGTCCACGCGTTGATCTGCCGGAAGTGCCGAATAATCGCGGCTCATCCTACGACTGCAGCCCGGCCTTACGCGGGATTGATCCACCCTTCAGGGGGCGCTAAGGCGTCCGCTTCATTTGGTCCCCACGTACCCGGAGCGTACTTGTAGATCGGTGTTGCGCCATCCAGCACAGGATCCACGATGCGCCATGCCTCTTCTACATAATCCTGGCGCGCAAACCGTGATGAGTTCCCGGCGAGCGCATCTCCAAGCAGCTCTTCATAAGCTTGCATCTCGTTCGGATCCGAGCTCTTGGAGACGACGAGCTCAACCTGCTGACCGAGCAACCCCTCGCCCGCTATTTTTACGTTGGAGCCGATACCGATCACAAAATCCGGGGTTAATCGGAATCGCACGTAATTGGCGGGAAGCGGATTCTCCAGAAAAATTTCAGGCGGCTGCCGCAGTGTGACGATTACTTCAGTAGCGGTTATGGGCATAGACTTGCCAGCCCGAATGTAGAACGGAACGCCCTTCCATCGCCAGGAATTGATAAATAACCGCAGAGCGACGTATGTCTCCACCTCCGAATCCGCCTTCACCCCGGCCTCCTTACGGTAGCCATCGAACTGCCCACGGACCACATCCTTTGGCTCAAGAGGGCGAATTCCTTTCAGCACCTTCACGCGCTCGTCACGAACGGTTTCAACGGCCAAGCCCGGTGGCGGTTCCATGGCAATGTTGCTGAGAACCTGCAAAAGATGGTTCTGCACCACGTCCCTGATCGTGCCTGTGTGGTCGTAGAAAGCGCCGCGGCCCTGCACCCCGAAATCCTCCGCCATGGTGATTTGCACGCTCTGCACGTACTGGCGGTTCCAGATTGGCTCCAGAAAGGAATTGGCAAAACGAAAATACAGGACATTCTGAACAGTATTCTTGCCAAGAAAGTGGTCAATCCGATATACGTTTTCTTCAGCGAACGTGGTGTGGACCACCTGGTTCAAGGCGTGAGCTGAGACCAGGTCCTGACCAAATGGTTTCTCAATGACGATCCGTCCTTCAACCGCACACCCAAACGCTTCCAGCTGTTTCAGGACCTCCGCGAACAAGACCGGCGGAATTGCCAGATAATGCAATGGCTGCTGAGACGCACCCAGTTCCTGACGCAACTTGGCAAAAGTCTCAGGGGCCCTGTAATCGCCATCGATGTATTTCAGTTTTGAAATCAGTCTGCGAAACCCTTCCGTATCCAGGCCACCGTAGGTTTCCACGCTATCCTTTGCGTGTTTTTGGAGTTGTTGCAGGTTCCATCCGGATTTGGCGATCCCGATGACTGGGATCTCCAGCTTCCCGCGCCCCGCAAGCTTTTGCAATGCGGGAAAAATCTTTTTGTATGCCAAGTCGCCGGTGGCGCCGAAGAATACCAGCGCATCAGATGTAATCTGCATCGTTTGATACCTTCTGGCACTGGCCTTTTTGGATATGCGAAAGCGTGCTCTGGCGCGATGATGCTCCAACTGTCTGACTCCACACACCTGTCAGAACTCACGGTCTCATTGCCGGAATTAGACCAGGATAGACACCGCGAATCTTTCGGAACAAAAGTGGAAACAATGTTTTCCGCAATCACGCCGGCATGGTCTGGCAAATAGAATTGGGTTCGTTCGAGCAGTCTGATGCCAAATTGGGAAGGCTCTCACCGCCTCAACAACGTCTCTTCCGGATCCAGCAATATCTGCTTGGTGCTGGCAGGGGCGGTCACGGTGAAGTCGGTTTTGGCGTCGTCGGCAAATACGAATGCGAGAAAACGCGTTTTGCCGGCGGCGTCAACGGCGTAAAGCGGGACGGCGGTCACCATGTCCTTGGCGGCGTGGTCTTGCAGAATGGTCCCGGTCACTTTGAGTTTGTGAGCGCTGGGCGTCATGCGAAAGTCACCGAGCGCAAATTGCGGTATGGAATCGCCGTTGACCCAGCTATCAAAGAACCAGTCGAGCGATTTTTTGCCTTCGTAACCCAGTTGCGCCGGCATTACCTTCTCAAAAGCGCGCTGCAGATCAAGCGTGGAGATCTTATGGTTGGACGCCCCGGCCAGCAGGCCTTTCAACGCCGAGAAAAACAGCGCGTCGTTACTATCACCGCCTGCTTCTCGCAGCATGGTGCGCAGCATGTGGATGAGCCAGGTGCCGCGGCCATAGAGCACGCGCTCAAAGGCATCAGGAAATCTAGAAGACGTTAGCCGATGGCCCAGCGTCACCGGGCCGGCTTCCGCGATGATGCCGTTTTGAGTTTCACGCAGCAGTTCACCGCGATAATAATTGAGCGCCGTCCGCATGTCGCCGGGATGTTGCGTTTCCAGCATCACGAGCGCGCTGTAATTGGCCAGGGCTTCAATAATCCATTCGTCGCGATAGCTGACCCAGTCCACGGCGTCGCCCCACCACTGGTGCGCGGTTTCATGCGTCAGCATCAAGCGGCTGAGCAGCAGTTCCACGTATGGATCGCGCACGCCCACCGCGCGGCGCTCGTCCGGCGTGAGAAATGCCGCGCTGGAAAGATAGATCAGCCCCGGCCATGACTGGCTTAAGGACCCGGGAAGCTGCGTGATTTCCAGGTTGAGATAGGGAAATGGAGCAAGCTCTGAGGAAAGAAATTGGATCGTGTTTGCGGCCTGGTCGGCGATCTGCTGCGTTTCACGCGCGGGATCCGGTTTCTTGCCGACGCGCGCCTCAGCGCCGGCCAGAGATTGCTCCACGGTTGTGGCCCCGTAAGCGTGGATTTCCACCGCGCCGGAAGTGGCGCTGGCGCCAACGAACTTGCCCAGGTTAAATCCTGCACGCCCAATCGGCTTGCTGGTAACAAAGCGAGTGGTTCTTTTGCCGTCGTTCACAGTGCTGGAGACGAGTTTGCCCGTGCCTACCACTTGCCAATCGCTGGGGCAGTCAAATGTGAGGTCAAAGTTGCTGAACGCGGGACCGACGTTGGGATACCACGTGCCGCGCGCGCCAACGTAAATCACGTCGCCGCCGGTATTGAACATGACCGGGCCGGAATATTTGAACTGCAGTTTTACCGGACGGCCTTTTTCCATCGCCGCAGGCATCACTACGCCGATGAGGTCGTCTCCCCGGCGCGAGAGGTCGCTGCCGGATGTCGCTTCATTTTGGATGTACTCCACCGGAGCGCCATTCACGCGCACCTCGCTAAGCCTGAGGAAGCGCGAAAGCTCCAGAATGACCGTGCGCTGGCCCGAGTGCTGTGGCGTGAGCGTGAATTCCGCTTCAGCGGTAAGTTCGGTGGGTGGCTGAACATTTACGCGCAGCTTGTAGTCTGCAACGTCGAAGCTCGCTCGTGTCGCCGGATCTTCCTGGCCGGAAGCTTCCCGAATTGAGCGCATGGGAAAAGCAGTCCAGGTATCAAAGTAAGCCTCGTTATTGAGCACACTGGCCTGCGCTACGCTGATCTGCTCAGAGGCATTGCTATCGAAGTACAAATCCACGATGCCGGCCGTCGTTCCTCCGATACGCAAGTGCAGAAAGCTTGCAGCGGACTGCGGCACGCTCGTCATTACCTGCAAAATTGGCAACGCATCCCCTCGGGCCAGCAGCAGCGCGGGCTGTTGCCATCTGGTAACAAATTCCTGCGCGTCTTCGGCGTGGCCGCGCAGGCCGCTGCGCAGCTCATTCACAATTTTGTTATCGGCAAACCTGAGATACGCGGACTGGAAACGCTGTTCCAGCACCGCCGACCCGGTAAACAGCGCCAACGACGTGCGTTCGGCGCGGTTCGGAGGCACCAGCAGCACTTCTCCAACGCCTTCAAACATTGCCCCCGTGATATGGCCATTGACTTCACGCACAAACGCAATCGTGCCATCGCTGATGGAAATGTGCAGGTCTTCCTTCATGATGGAAACATCGCGCACCTGGTAAACGTCTTTGGCGTCAAGTGAAGGGTTCAGCAGTTCACGGTAAAGCGCCACAGCGCCGGATTGCGGCGGCGCCACCTGCCCCAACGCGGGCGTATTCCCCAGGGCAAGAGCAAAGCTGAGCAGTAGTACCTTCGTCACTCTTAAGATAAAGACCCGCTTCATAGACAAGCCATAATCGCTTAGACTTTTCTCACTTGAAATCGATTATTACATTTTGCGCTTTTGTCATGTTGTGCGCCGCCGCG
>DASXJO010000155.1:0-3732 GCA_036497385.1 Candidatus Angelobacter sp.
CGCGCATGTTACTCTCACCGGCGCGCTTCCTAACCACACGTTCAGCACTGCTGTGTGCAGTCTTTTCTTGCAGACTGCATGCGCGACTCTATCCAATATCACCACCAACTCGCAGGGGAATGCCAGCGCGAACGTGGGCACTGTGCAACCCGCGGGCTGGAGCATCTTCCGCGTGAGCGATACCTCCGGAGTGCAGTTTGTTACCGCATTCCGCGTGCAGTGAATTTCTTACCGCGGATAAACGCGGATGATTGCGCATCAAATGATTGAAATTCTGGCTCGAATTTTCGAATCGCGATCATCCGCGCAAATTCGCGGTAAGTTACAGCCTTCAATCGGGGCCAAAGTTTTGTAAAATGACTTATCCATGAAGGCTTACGTCACAGTCATGCTCAAGACCACGGTCCTTGATCCTCAGGGCAAAACCATTCACGGCGCGCTCAAAAAAATGGGCTATAAAGGCGTGGGTGCAGTCCGCCAAGGCAAATTTTTTGAGCTGAACCTGGATGGCGGCCTGGACAAAAATGCCGCCAAGGCCGAAGTGGAGCGGATCGCCAAAGAAGTTCTCACCAACCCAGTGATTGAGGAATTTTCCTATCGAATCGAGGAATAAGCAATCGCCAGCCCACGTGCTCACCTTCTCTGCTTGTGGTGCTTAACGGTTTCTCTGCGCTCTCCGCGTTCTCTGCGGTTGGTCTTTATTCCTTTGCGCCCTTCGCGACCTTTGCGGTGAATATGTTTGCTGTGAATACCCTGAGGTAACCGTGCGGCGTGGTCTTTCCGGAGTAGAATTGATCCAGAATCCCCCGCGTAAAGTTCTGAGTCCAATGCTGAAGGTTGGCGATTGGCGTGCAGGCATGCTTTACGCATCCTCAGTCGACAGGATTTCTAATTTATGTGCGGAATCGTAGGTTACGTAGGCAAAAAACGGGTTGTTCCCGTCATTATTGAGGGCCTCAGAAGCTTGGAATATCGCGGGTATGACTCTGCCGGAATTGCCGTGTGCGGCAATGGCAATGGCGGAGCCCTGCAGGTGCGCCGCGCTGAAGGCAAGCTGCGCAACCTGGAAGAAGCGATCCGGCTGAAGCCGCTGGAAGGCAGTTGGGGCATTGGACACACGCGCTGGGCCACCCATGGCCGCCCCACGGAAGAGAACGCTCATCCTCATCGTGACTGCACCGGCAAGATCGTGGTGGTGCACAACGGCATCGTGGAAAATTATCTTCAACTCAAGAAAAAGCTGATTGAAGAAGGGCACAAATTTTCTACTGAAACCGATACTGAAGTCATCGCGCACCTGATTGAAAAAGCTTTAGACGCCAAAGGCAACGGGCATCGTCCCAGTCTGGAAGAAGCTGTCCGCAAAACCGTAAAGCAACTGACCGGCGTGTTTGCCCTGGGTGTGATTTCTGAAGACGAGCCCAACAAGATTGTTGCCGCGCGCAATGGTCCGCCCGTGGTCATCGGCATTGGCGACAATGAATATTTTCTTGCCTCGGATATCCCGGCGCTCCTGCCGCACACGCGCGATATCTTCTTTCTTCACGATGGCGATCTGGCGGTGATCACCACGTCCGGCGTTCAAATCACTGATTTTGATGGGCAGCCCGTGAAACGGGAAATCCAGCATGTTACGTGGGACCCCATCATGGCGGAAAAAGGCGGCTTCAAGCACTTCATGCTCAAGGAAATTTATGAGCAGCCCCGCGCCGTGCGTGAGACCACGCTGGGCCGCGTCTCGCTGGATTCCGGCCGCGTCTTTCTGGAAGAGATGGACGTGACCGAAGACGAGCTGCGCAACGTGCAGAAGATCAACATTGCCGCGTGTGGAACCAGTTGGCATGCCGCGCTGGCCGGCAAATTCATGATTGAGCGGCTGGCGCGTATCCCGGTGGAAGTGGATTATGCCAGCGAGTGGCGCTATCGCGATCCCATTACTTCCAGCAAGGAAATCACGCTGCTGATCACGCAGTCCGGCGAGACCGCGGACACAATTGCCGCTCAACGTGAAGCCAAAGCCAAAGGCTCCAAGACCTTGGCCATCTGCAACGTGGTGGGTGCAATGATCGCCCGCGAAGCCTCCGGCACGGTTTATACGCATGCGGGACCGGAAATCGGCGTGGCCTCCACCAAGGCTTTTACCGCGCAGTTGACCGCATTGTTTCTGCTGGCGCTTTATCTGGGCGAGCTGCGTGGCGCCACGTCAACCGAAGATGCGCGGCGCTACATTGGCGAGTTGCTCAAACTGCCTTCCAAGCTGGAATCGATTCTCGCCCATGACGCGGATTGCGAAGCGCTGGCCAAACAGTATTATCGCGTGCAGGATTTCCTTTTCCTGGGCCGGGGCATTCACTATCCCATCGCGCTGGAAGGCGCGCTTAAGCTGAAGGAAATTTCTTATATTCATGCGGAAGGCTATCCGGCGGGCGAAATGAAACATGGTCCGAACGCGCTAATCGATGAAAATCTTCCCGTGGTGATGGTGGCGACGAAGGATTCGAACGATCCGAATTCTGTGCTGCGCTATGAAAAAACCATGTCGAACGTGAAGGAAGTAAAAGCGCGTTCCGGCATCGTGATTGCCGTGGCTACTGAAGGTGATGAAGAGATCAAGGAATCAGTCGATCACGTTTTATATGTGCCGCACGCGCCGGAACTGCTCTTGCCCATACTGGAAGTGGTGCCGCTGCAGTTGCTGGCCTATCACATTGCCGTGCGCCGCGGTTGCGATGTTGACCAGCCACGCAATCTGGCAAAGTCAGTTACGGTGGAATAGCAGGAGATCGCCGGAATCGACGTAATCGAAAGAAGACAAATCTCACCGCTGATAAACGCTGATTACACTGATCAACAAAACCTTGGTTTTTAGCAGTGTTTTCAGCGTTCATCAGCGGTAAGGCTTTGGGATTTGCTGATTCCGGCGATTACGCGCGATCACGGCGCTTCCGGCGATTTCAAATCAAGTTTGGTAAAGAGCAGCTCGGCGACGTCCTTCTGGGTATCCCTGTTCTAAAATAAAGCTACTGTGACTGAAGATAAACTTCCGGCTGAATCGTTGTGGTCTCGCCGTAGCGGCCTGCTTTCATTGTTGGTTGCTGTAGTGGTTTCCTTGATAGGTATCGTTCTGGATCGGCTGCTGCTAAAAGAAGGCTTGCCCCGCCCGGACATGATGATTTTCAGCAACGGCCTTACCGGGCTATTCGCCGGCGGTTTGTTTTGGCAGATGGCCAGGGAGGCCAAAGCCCATCGTGATCTCGTGGCGGAGCGGATGAAAACCATCGCTGAACTCAATCACCACATCCGCAACTCGCTGCAGGTGATCAAATTCCTGGGCGGACAACAACGTGCTGGCCTGGACGCCATGCAGCTTCAGCTCATCAATGAGTCAGTGGACCGGATCGAGTGGGCGCTGCGTGAAGTGCTGCCACGGTATCCCATCGGTGCCATCAGCACTCCGGCACAGGACGAAGAAGTTGACGCAATCGGTCCGGTTTCCTAAAACGAAAACATCACTTGCATATCGACGCGCCGGTTCGCCGACTGCGTATTGAATACGCCTCCGGCCAGCGCGATCGATTGCCCGAAAAGGCCCGAGCTGAGATTTCCGACCGGCGGAGCCGGGTTCACGTGGTTGAACACGTTGCGCGCGTTAGCGCTAAACGTAAGGCTATAGCGCTGGTTCGATCTTTCACTCCCGCCAAAACCGCCGCCACCATGCGGAGCGCCGCCCAT
>DASXJO010000156.1:0-6678 GCA_036497385.1 Candidatus Angelobacter sp.
AGTGCCCAAGCCTCGAACCACAACTGTTCCCAAAATAAGAAAGAGAGGCACAGTCACTATCAGTGCGGCCAGGGTGATGAAGCCAAGCGCCGTCCAGTTGGATAGCCTGCGGCGGAGCGAAGTGGTGTGAACGTTTTTAAGCAAGCGCCCTCGACGGCTTTCCGCGGGCGATGGACCATACCAGCAACCCGGCCAGAGCGTTCACAATGAGGGTTATCACAAACAGTACCAACGCCATTTCCATCAGAGCGCTTAGATACAAATTGCCAACAGCCTCAGTGAATTCGTTGGCAACCGCGCTGGCAAGGGTGTATCCGGGAGCAAAGAGGGAACGCGCAATTTCCGGGCGGTTGCCGATCACCATGGTTACCGCCATGGTTTCACCCAGGGCACGGCCAAGCCCCAGAATTACTGCTCCAAAGATTCCCGGCCGAGCGTTGCGCAGAACGGCGATGCGCAGCATTTCCCATTTTGTAGCTCCCAGCGCCAACGCGGCTTCACGCTGCACGCGCGGAACAGCGGTGATGACCTCACGCGTGATGGAAGCAATGATGGGCAGAATCATAATGGCAATAATCATCCCGGCCGCAAGCATTCCCCAGCCATACTTTGGGCCATCGAATAAACTCGTCCAACCAAAATACCTGGCCAGAAATAGCTCTACGTGTACGCGAATAAACGGCGCCAGCACAAAGATGCCCCATAGCCCGTAGATTACGCTGGGAATGGCCGCAAGTAGTTCGACCAGTAAAGAGAGGACCGCACGAATGCGCAACGGGCAGATCTCGGTGAGAAAGAGCGCCGTTCCAACAGAGAGAGGAACCGCGATGACCAGACCGACCAACGAGGAAATGACCGTGCCGTAAATAAAAGGTAATGCGCCAAAATCTTCAGCTACTGGGTCCCAGATTTGCTTCACCAGGAACTTGAAACCAAATTTAGAGATGGAAAGCCGCGATTGGCTGACCAGTTCAAAAAATATAAGACCCACCATGGCCAGCACAGCCAGCGCGCAGAGAAGGACAATGCCACGAAATACCCGGTCCGCAGCCACGTTTTCCCGGAAAAGCAGACGGCTTTTAGGCACAATCTGCAACGTTTCCGAGCTGCCCAAAGCAGGAGCCGAAATTTTTGGGCCTTGTCGCGCTTCTGAGCCCCTGGAACGCCCGCGCTCCGGCATGGTTCGCATGTCTCAGAAGCTAGCAGACGATTGTTAATAGATTGTTAAAAAACAAGCGCCGGCAAGTTAAACCGGCGCTAGAAGGAGTTGAAGGAAGTTTTGTTCTGAATCCAGCACTCTCTCATCCACATAAAGCGGAAAGTTTTACGAAGTGTGAATCCAGTTATTTGTCTTGTTTTTCCTGCTTTTCTATCTGATTGACGCGCTCGGCAATTTGTTGCTTGATTGACTTAGGCTGGTCCGGATTAACTGCCGGTGTCCCAGCCTTTAGCTGGTCAATCCTCTCGCGAAGCCTGCGTGCCCTCTCAGCCTGTCCCTGTTCCACATGCGATGGTTTTTCATCCATAGCCGACCCCCTTATGGTGGGCATTGCTGGAACCCGCCTTCAGCTCATTTTAGCCCTTTTACAAATTCGCGGAGAGACTTGGCACGCGCAACACTCTGCGGAGCAAAGGGCACCGGTTCTGAACTGGCAACCGCGGCAGCAGCGGCGGGTTTCAGGCGGTACCGCTCCTTGGCCCGAATCGCGCGCACCTTGCTGTCGACCAACTCTCGCAGGCTGGTTCCGCGATGTGCCGTAAGCACGCCCAGATCACGCAATTGCGGCTCGCCGTTCTCCACAATGATTTGATACCAGTGGTTATCGGCAGGATTGCCAAAGCTAACGTAGCCTCCATCCAAAACCGCGTGTGGCGCCTGGATCTTGCCACGGAAGCTGTATCGCACATTCGGTCCGGTGTTCGGATCATAGTAATGAGGAGTAATAAAGTCAGAAAGATGCTGACCATTTACGGTGTACGTGATTGTCTCGCAGGGGTCGCAAACCTCCACCAGATAGATCACCCGCTCCAGGCTTGGGGCATTAGGGAGATCTTCAAGTTGCGGTGGAGGATCGCCGGCGATGGTGCGGCTGCCGAAGGGGTCGGCCAGCATCTCCAGAGTTTCGTGGCTGGTGGTTAAGGCCCAGCCAGAGTCAAACTGTACCAGGGAAAACGGCTGCCCCTGATCATCAGTATGGAATCCGGCAGCGCCGGGTTCGTTAATGTCATCGCGGATGATGACTGGCCAGTAATCCACCGGAACGGATTCCAGGCTATCAAAAGCATCCACCGTAGCATCTACCTGCCAAAGCGGCCCAAAGTCGCGGGTGACCTGCTTTTGCGCCGCGGCGGCGACCTGGGTAAGGTGTTTGAAAGAGACGTGCGAAGTTTCAGAAACCAGGGCGACATGGGCATTGAGAATACTCATGGGCAACCTCCAAAGTTCAAGATTGAGGGCCTCTTTTGCGTGCAGTTTTTCCGCCAGCGACTCAGATTGTCCAGCGTTAGCCTGAACGCACGCCCCCGGGGTGGAACATTAGTCTACGTCTGCCGCGGAGCATTACCTTGAGTAAGGGAAGAATCTGAGTGAGGGCAGGACGGTAACAAATGCTCCTGGTTGTATAGTGCAAAAATGGGATATTGCGTTACATCAATTCAACAAATTTGTTCTACTGGACAAAAGTTCTATTTCAGTAAGACAAACCTTATAAACGCACCCAGACCTGAGCCGTTCCTCTACGGAATCAAGACTCAGGCCTGGTTTATCGGCCCAAATTGCTTGCCGGGGACTACTTTTTTGCTGAAGTCCCGTTTACCTTGATTTCTTTGATCCGCGCTTTCACTTTCGCGGCTACATTCTTTGGCAGCGGAGCGTACTGCAGCGGTGCCGTCATGGTCTGGCCCTTATCGACCATCCAGTTTAGAAAGTCCACAAAAGCTTTTTCCTTGCTTGCATCCTTCCATTCCGCGGGAACCAGAAGCCAGGTAAAGCTGCTGATGGGATAAGCAGTTTTTCCGGGTGCGTTGGTGATGGAGACCCTGAAATCTTCAGGCATGTCTTTCACTGAAGCGGCTGCTGCGGTTACTGAGTCAAGACTGGCCTTAACGAAAGATCCAGCAGGATTTTGCACGCTGCCGTAAGGCATCTTGTTGGAGACGGCGTAAATGAGTTCAACGTAACCGAGACTTCCTTCGGTTTGTTTTACGGTACCGGCCACTCCTTCATTGCCCTTGCCGCCCAGACCCACGGGCCAATTTACCGATGTGCCCTTGCCAACCTTATCCTTCCACTCAGAGCTAACCTTGGACAAATAGTCGGTCCAAATGTAAGTGGTCCCGCTGCCATCCGAGCGATGGACGATGACAATATCTTCATCGGGAAATTTAACGCCAGGGTTGTCCTTGGCGAGGCGGGGGTCGTTCCACTTTTTGATTTTTCCCAGGAACAGATCAGCCAGAACGTCCGGCGTGAACTTAAGCTCGCCAGTTACACCGTTGACGTTGTAAGTAGGTACGTCAGCGCCAAGTACAGTTGGGATGTGAAAAACTTTGCCCGGCGTCTGGGCGATCTGCTCATCCGTCATGGGGCCATCACTGGCGCCGAAATCAACGGTCCCGGCCTGAATCTGTTTAATGCCGCCGCCGCTGCCAATGGATTGATAGTTGATTTTGATGTCAGAGTGCTGGTTGTGGTACTCATTAAACCACTTGGAATACATGGGATACGGGAAAGTCGCGCCCGCACCAGTCAAATCCGTTTCCGCGCTCGCGGAGCCGATCATCGCGGCCGCAAGGGCCAGCGCCATCACAAGTCTCAGTTTCATTGTTGCTCCTCAGTGTTGATATCCGTGTGCACGAGATGAAGCTAACAAAGCAGTGTTAAATGAGTGTTAAAAAGCAGTTCTAGCTGCTGGCTTTTAGCCTTTGGTTTTTTCTCACAGCGTTATCCGTGTTGATCAATGCGCGTAACGCAACAGAAAGCAAATAGACGCAGTGTTTTCTAAAGGGTATCAACCCGCCGCTTACCGGCACTGGCAGCTTATCAGGCGGAGTCGCGTACCGATTGGCGACGGCCAATTCTGCAAACCCAGGCACGCAGATGCAAAAAAATGCGCCGGCTGCTCAGGCCGGCGCGCAAAAATAAAGCAGGGAGAAGTTGTAGCTGCCTTTACGGAATCACGTAGCGCAACACCAAGTGGTCCATAAACATGTGTGCATTCTTGGGATTGTTCGCAGCGACGAACCAAGGTGACCGGGTTACATAGCTGGCATCGTTAATCAGCAATAGAGCCCCGTACTGCGGATTTTTCCACAGGGTCTGGGTCACGACAAAATCACCTTCCTGAATGGCCCGGTTGTTGTTCGTGCCGGAGTTCGTTCCACCGAAGCCGATACAGGGTTTATTCAGGAGCGGCTGGCCAGGGGCGCAAGAGATGGCAGCCGTTGTGTTAGCTGCCGTTAAATCAGCGAAGGCGTTGCGCTGATAGTAAACGCCACCGTAGTAAGTGCCAACCTGGGTCTTTGATCCCATTTGGAATTCGAACCCGCCGTAACCCGACCCGGAGTGAACCATGGAGGTGACGACATCGAAAGTCGTCGGCGTCAAATTAACGGGCGCAACCACAAACTGCGGCCCGAGCGCATTGAAGTAACGTCCGAGGCCATTACCGTAGACGCCGTAGCCCATGAAGCGGAAATTTTTAAACAGCTCAAAATTGAAGCCGCCCATGAAACCCGCGCCGGTACTGGTGTGACTTTCAAAGGTTTTGAATCCGCCCGGCAAGACCGCGACTTTGGCCGAAGTGATAAGACCGCCCGCTTCCAGGTGAAAGCTGCGGCCACCCGGTTTCATGTCCAAGGCTAATTTGGTCATAAAGTCAGGAAAGAGGTTAGGCGTGCCCGCGGTAGCGCCGCCGTCGAGCTGGTTTTGTCCGCTGCCCGTGTTGGCCAGCACCGTAGCAAATGTCGCTGGAGGGGTGACTTCACCATTAGTAAACTGCTGCGGGTTATTGACTGAAAAAGCCCATGAGAAATGGTCGCTTGGGCGAAACGCGACACGGAATTGGCCATCGCGGGAATATGGCATTCCGACGAGAATATTGCCGTCAGTTGAATAGCTGGTTGCCAGGTCGGGTCCCATGGGTGATGTACCCACGCGGTTGGGGGTTATTAAACTCCATGCCTGTCCGGCGGTGACTTCCCACTTTCCCCGTCTTATGTCCACAAAATAGAGACGCAAACGCAAAGTGTGGGGATTAGTAGTGTTGAACACGGTGGCGGCATCATTGCCGTTGAAATCGCCTTCAATGTAACCGGTGATGTTGTTCGCACCGTATTTCCCGCCGATCTTCATGTTCCAACGTGAATACTGGCCGCTGGCGCGGTACTCGGTTAAATGTCCCGCGGCGGTGTTGCTAAATGGAATGCCGCCAAATCCCGTGGAAATAACCGAACCTGTATTAACCGTACGAAAAATATTTTGGAAGTCCGCAAATCCACCCGGCGTAAAGCCCATGCCGCCGATGCGCAATGATAGCGGCGATTCCTTGGGCTTTTCCGTTTCCTGCGTGACCGCATTCGTCGTGCTGGTTGTGATGAGCGAGGCATTGGCCAGATGCGGAGCTGACTCGGCTTGCTTTTTCACTGCCAGCTCCTGCCGCAATGATTCGATTTGTTGCTGCTGGCTCGCAATCGCATCCTGCAAGCTTTTGATCTGGTTTGAGATACGGCTGTCGTCAGTGTTTGTATTGTCGGGTGCGCTCTGGCCAAAAACAAAACAGGATGCCAGAAGCAAAAAACATATCTGTCGAAACAATTTCATTCAATCTCCTCCGCCCTTGTTGATTACGCACTAAGAATGCTCTTGTCGTTTGGTTTGCTCGCAGGAATTCTTGTTGTTTGGTGTAACGCACTTTTATAGGCAACAGTTGTTAACGACTGATGAAAGGAATATGAACGCTCAGTGAATTCAGGAAAGTAAGTCTGCAACGATTGATAATTTAAGAGGGCTAAATTTTGGCAGCAGCAAGAAGAAGGTTCTCCGTGTCCTAAGGTGCTTTTTAACGCGAACTGCGCCACCGTAATGAACGCAGGCGTCAGGGGGGCCGTTCAGGCTTGCAGAAAATGAAATCTTCTACGTTCCAAGCCGGTTCGGAGCGCAGTAGCGCGCAAATTGTCAAACCCACCCTTGCGCGGAAGCTGAAGAACCAAAAGCCAGCTTCCGCGAAAGAGTGGGGCACCCACTTTTTGGGTGAGGAAGACGAAACGTTGGGGCATCTGTACTTCCGGAAAGTTGCACAGAATTTAGACCAATCAGCTTTTCTCTCAGCACGCGAAATTGAACATGGCCGGTTTCGTGCTTTATTTGCTGGGTGGTTTTGCTCTAAGATGCAGTCAGCACTCAGCACTCAGCATTCAGCGCTCAGCCAAAACCAACATCAAAAGCGTTTTACCACTGAGGACACGAGTCCAGGGAGGAAGGCAGAACCCTACGCACGCGTACCAGCAAGGGCGGTAAGCACACCTGACGATTGGCCAAAATGTGCTGCACCCCGAAAATGAGACAGAGATAATATCCCCACTGAGCAGGAAAGGAGCTGCGAGTGGCGAATTTAAAAGGGGTCAAGAAACGTGGGCTGCAGTTTTGGCAGGCCGCGGTGGCGCGGGTACAGGCAGGAG
>DASXJO010000157.1:0-5914 GCA_036497385.1 Candidatus Angelobacter sp.
GCTGCTGCGCGAGCCCTTAAAGCTGGAGCATACCAAGCCTCGGCTGCTGGGACACTTTGGAACGACGCCCGGGCTTAACTTTATTTATGCGCACATGAATCGGGTAATCCGGAAGAACGATCTCAACGCTATTTATGTGACAGGGCCGGGTCATGGCGGGCCGGGCATTGTGGCGAACACTTATCTGGAAGGGACTTACACGGAGCTTTATCCCAAGATCACGCAAGACGCGGCGGGCATGCAGAAGCTGTTTCAGCAATTCTCATGGCCGGGTGGGATTCCGAGCCATGCGTCGCCGGACACGCCGGGCTCGATCAACGAAGGCGGAGAGCTGGGCTATTCATTGCTGCACGCCTATGGAGCGGTTTTCGATAATCCTGACCTGCTGGCGTGTTGCGTAGTAGGCGATGGCGAAGCTGAAACCGGCGCTCTGGCCACGAGCTGGCATTCCAATAAGTTTTTAAATCCAGCGCGCGATGGCGTAGTTTTGCCGGTGCTGCACCTGAATGGATATAAGATCGCCGGGCCAACGGTGCTGGCGCGCATTCCAAGAGAAGAGCTGATCGATCTGTTCGTCGGATATGGATACAAGCCTTATTTTGTGGAAGGCGACGATCCGCCGCTGATGCATCAGTTGATGGCCGCGACACTGGATAAGGTGATCGCGGAGATCAAAGACATTCAGGCGGAAGCGCGGAGAAATCCTGATGCGCCGCGGCCGCAATGGCCGATGATTATTTTGCGCAGCCCGAAAGGCTGGACGGGGCCAAAGACTGTGGATGGCATACAGATTGAAGGAACCTTTCGCTCGCACCAGGTTCCGGTCACCGACCTGAATATTCCTGGCCACCTGAAAATACTTGAGCAATGGATGCAGAGCTACAAGTCGGAAGAGCTGTTCGACGAAAACGGCAAATTAATACCGGAACTGGCGACGCTGGCCCCGACCGGCAATCGGCGCATGGGAGCCAACCCGCACGCGAATGGCGGCCTGCTGCTGAAAGATTTGAAGATGCCGGACTTCCGGCAATATGCGGTGAAGGTCGCGCGGCCGGGTGGTGAATTTGATGAGTCAACGCGGGTGCTGGGCAGGTTTTTGCGCGATGTGATGAAGCTGAATCAGGAAAACGCAAATTTCAGGATTGTGGGGCCGGATGAGACGGACTCGAATCGCCTCTCCGCAATTTTCGAAGCCACGGACCGAGTTTCCATGGCCGAGATCCTTCCCAACGACGTACATGAAAGCCGAGATGGACGCGTAATGGAAGTCCTGAGCGAGCACATGTGCGAGGGATGGCTGGAAGGTTATTTGCTCACGGGGCGGCACGGTTTCTTCTCGTGTTATGAAGCGTTCATCCATATTGTTACGTCAATGTACAACCAGCACGCCAAGTGGCTTGAGGCGGTGCGGCATATTCCGTGGCGCAAACCAATTGCTTCACTCAATTACCTGCTTACATCGCATGTATGGCGGCAAGACCACAACGGATTCAGCCATCAGGACCCGGGATTTGTGGACAACGCGTTCAACAAGAAGCCGGAAATTGTGCGCGCTTACTTTCCTCCGGACGCGAACACACTACTATCCGTGGCGGACCACTGCCTGCGCAGCAGGAATTACGTGAACATAATTGTTGCCGGGAAGCAGCCGGAGTTGCAGTGGCTGGATATGGATGCGGCAATTCAGCATTGCGCGGCGGGAATCGGCATATGGAAATGGGCGAGCAATGACAATGGCGGCGAGCCCGATGCGGTATTGGCATGCGCGGGAGATGTGCCGACGCTCGAAATCCTGGCTGCGGTTTCACTGCTGCGGGAACATGTTCCAAGCCTCAAAATCCGGGTGGTGAATGTGGTGGACCTGATGACCTTGCAGGCGGCAGGGGAACATCCGCATAGTTTAAGCGACGATGCGTTTGACGCGCTGTTTACCACGAACAAGCCGGTGATCTTTGCCTATCATGGCTATCCGTGGCTAATTCATCGGTTGTGTTATCGACGGCGAAACCATGACAACATGCATGTCCGTGGCTATAAAGAAGAGGGGACTACGACAACTCCGTTTGACATGGTGGTTCTCAACAACATGGATCGCTTTCAGCTTGCCATCGACACCATTCGCCGTGTCCCCGGACTCAAAGCCGATGATGCTATTGCGTTCTTCCAAAGCAAGCTGGCAGAGCACAAAAAATATGTGGCGTCGCACGGTGAAGACATGCCTGAAGTGCAGAACTGGCGCTGGAGCTGAGGGACATCGCCGAGATCGCTGTCATCACCGTAGTCGCCAGAATCGGAACAATTTTCACCACGGAGACACGGAGACACGGAGGCACTGAGGAAGCATTGCCCAAATACTCGCAATCTAAACGGCAAAACTACAGCCCACTTGAGCGATGAATGCGACACAGGAAGGCAATCAAAAGGTTTTCATCTGCGGTGAGTACATAATTTGGCAATCTTTGTGCACTTTGGCGATTCCAGTCTCCCGATTTCTTTTTAACAGCAGGAAAGTTAATCGATGGAACAAACCATTCTCTGCCTGAACGGCGGTTCTTCGTCGCTGAAGTTTGCCATCTATCGGCTAAGCGCAGGGGAAGGGAAAATTTTTTCCGGGGCTGTTGAAGCCATTGGCGAACCCATGGGCAAAGCGTGGGTGCGCAGCGGGTATAAAGCGCTGCTAGAAGAGACTGGCAACTTTCCGGACCATACAGCGGCCATAAAGAAAATGTTTACCGCGCTGCGGGAGCAAGGGGTGGAGAAGCTTGCGGCTGCGGGGCATCGGATTGTGCATGGCGGCCCAAAGTTCACAGCGCCGCAGTTGATTAACGCGCGTCTGACAGAGGCACTCAAAGAGCTCATCCCCTTTGCGCCGCTCCATCTGCCAAGCCAAGTGGCAATGATAGAAGCAGTCGAGGTACATTTTCCCGATCTGCCGCAGGTGGCCTGCTTTGATACGGCGTTTCACGGCGGAATGCCGGAGGTGGCGCAGCGGTTTGCGTTGCCGCAAAAGCTTTGGGAGCAGGGAATTAGGCGATATGGGTTCCATGGCCTGTCTTATGAATACGTGGTTAGCAAACTGGGGCGGGAACTGGGGGGGCGGGCGATTATCGCGCATCTGGGAAACGGCGCCAGCATGGTGGCGCTGAAAGATGGCTTGCCTATGGATACCAGCATGGGACTAACACCTACTGGCGGATTCATGATGGGAACGCGCAGCGGCGATCTCGATCCCGGAGTGCTGATACACCTGTTGAAAGCCGGGTACTCCGCTGACCGGCTGGAAGAACTAGTGGACCATGAGGCTGGATTACTTGGAGTATCCGGGCAAACCAGCGATATGAAGACCCTTTTGGAAAAAAGCCAGATAGATAAAGCTGCTGGCTTGGCTGTCCAAATGTTTGCCTACCAAGTACGCAAGTTCATTGGCGCCTATGCGGCCGTGCTGAATGGTCTGGACACGCTGGTGTTTACCGGCGGGATCGGCGAACGAGCGGCAGATATTCGCGTAAAGATTTGTTTAGGACTGGAATATTTAGGGATCGCACTGGATACGAAAGCCAACGGTCAAAATGCTGAAGTGATCAGTCTGCCAGCCAGCAAATGCAAGGTTCGGGTGATCCAAACGGACGAAGATTTGATGATCGTGGGCCATACCCGTGAAGTAGCGCTTTGCAAGCCCAGCCTAAACACAATCTAAAGCTGTGTAAGTTTGCTGCGCGTTGGTCCCAAAGCCATGTCAGTCGCAATACGAGACATGTTCCCGGCCAACAGACAGCGCCAACGACTGCAACTTTAGCCAGTTGTGGGCGACGGAACACCAAAATGAAACTAAAACAGCTACAAAGTGAGGGCGACGCAACTTAAACTTAACGTTTGGACTATAGCAAATGAGGTCGAGTAGCCTTGAGGTTTGATGGCTAGGTCCGCACTAACTCTAAGACATTTCTTATAGTTTTTTGAACCAACTATGGCATTGTAATTATTAATGCGTGATTTAGAATGACCGCAATTTGTTAATGCACGTCGCCCCCTTAGATTGTTGGGAGAAGAATTCCGGATGCGGATCCTGATCGCAGAAGACGATGTTCCGCTGGCGACGGTGATCGCCCAGGCATTTAAGCCTGAAGGTCATGTAGCTGAGGTTGCCTCTAATGGCGAGGATGCGCTGCAGCGCATGCAAAAAGAAGAATTTGATTTTCTCATTCTTGACCTAAACCTTCCTGTGGTTTCTGGTAGTGAAGTTCTTCATAAGGTGCGGAGCGAAAACCCGGATATCCCTATCCTGATTCTGACTGCGACCGACGAGGTAGAGGAACGGGTGGCTTGCCTGGACGCGGGCGCCGACGATTACCTGACGAAGCCGTTCTCATTCTCAGAGCTTTCTGCTCGACTACGCGCGGTGCTGCGACGCAAAAATCAGCCCGGGCAGGCATATCTAAAAGTGGCCGACCTGGAATTGGATTACATGCAGAGAACGGTGCATCGGCGGGGGCGTGTGATTGAATTGACGCCCAAGGAATTTTCCTTGCTGGAATACTTTATGCGGAATCCTGGCAAGCACATTACCCGCAACATGATTATTGAGCATGTCTGGAAGCTTTCACCCGATACCTTGACCAATGTGGTTGACGTTTATGTGAACTACCTGCGCAAGAAAATTGACGAAGACGCAAAGATCAAATTAATACGCACGGTCCGGGGGGTAGGCTATCAGTTCGGAGTGAATGACGACGATGATCCAGAAGATGAGTAAGAGAAAAATCTTTTGTAAATACATTTAGTAAGCGCTTGATCCTGGACGTTAAGTTGAGGCTTTGTTCTCAAAAATTCACTTAAAGGTGAGAACAATGCTCTCCGTCCGCGCTTTATCGTTTCAGACTGTCTATTTCTTCTCCGGAGGAGCGAGACGGCTCTTAAGTTCTTCAAGAGCCTGTTTTGCATCGTCAGAGTTTGGATTTACGCGAAGAGCCTGTTCAAACGCTCCGATCGCCTTATCGGGTTCATTGCTGTTCAGGTAGGCTTCGCCCAGGAACACCAACCCGTCGTCATCCTGAGGCTTTGCCACTGTATACTGTTCCAGCAGATGTGCAGCTTTTGCGTAGTTTCTTTGATGCCAGGCAATTGCGGCCGCGGTTTTCTTGGCTGCGGGTCCTTCCTGCTGGACCAGCTCAGTTGCTCCGGCGGCCACGATCATGGAAGTCACGACTAAAGTTCCCACTTGCAACATTTTTTTATGCTGGGCAAACGCGCTCAAGGGCAATCCCACCAGCAAGCCGGTAACAAATCCACCGAAGTGGCACATGTTGTCAATGTTTCCGTACATACCAAACATGAAGTTGAAGACTGCAAAAAAAGCCATGCTGCTAAAGATGGCCTTCTTCTCACCTGCCGGAATAGCAAAATTGCCAAATTTCACGCCCGCCAGAACGGCGCCCACAAGGCCGAAGATGGCGCCGGACGCGCCGAGTTCAGAGCGCTGGTGATTGGACGCAATACTAAGGAGCGCACCGCCAACGCCGGTGACCATGTAGATGGCAAATGTCTGCCATTTCCCAAAGAGACGTTCCGAGAGCGGTCCCACATACCACAGGCACCACATGTTCAGGCCTATGTGGAGAAGGTTGGCGTGCAGAAAACCTGCCGTGAACAAGCGCCAATATTCACCGCTGAGAGTAAGCGGGCCACTATTTACGCCCAAGGACCTCAGATCGATGCCCGGGAAAAAATCCACGACGTAAGCAAGGATGCTGATGGCCATCAGCAGCGTGGTGGCGGGATATGTTGCCATGCCTCCCATGGACATGGAGCGGCGCGCGCGGCCAGTGGCCACGCCGGCACAACGGTCACACAGAACGGGTGCGACTCCTTCTTCATTTACAGCAAGGGCTGTACCGCATTTAAGGCAGTTAGGCAT
>DASXJO010000158.1:0-5494 GCA_036497385.1 Candidatus Angelobacter sp.
CTTTGTCATTCTTGATGTACTGCTCAATCTTGGCGGACATTTCATACCACTTGGGATTCGCCGAGCGGCCCAAGTCGCGTGACATGGCGCGCAGGTGCGTGGCCCGCGGATCTTCCGTGTGGTACACGCGATGGCCAAAGCCGGAAATCTTTTTCTTGTTGGCCAGGATGTTCTTCACGTGCTCAACCGGGTCTTCGCCCTTTTTATCGATCTCAAACAGCATGCGCATCACCGCTTCATTGGCGCCGCCGTGCAGCGGGCCTTTAAGCGCACCAATGGCGCTGACGATGGCCGAGTGCATGTCAGAAAGAGTGGCTGCCGTTACGCGGGCAGCAAAGGTTGAAGCATTCAATTCGTGATCGGCATGCAGGATCAGGGCAACATCCAGCGCTTTTTCGGCGGTCGGAGAAGGCTTGTCGCCGTTCAGTTGCAGCAGGAAATTGGCCGCGTGTGAGAGTGTCGGATCAGGATCAACAACGTTCTTGCCTTTGCGGATGCGGTCATATCCTGCCACGATCATGGCAATCTGTGACGTCAATCGGATGGATTTGCGGACATTTGCGTCGTGGTCGATCTTTTCGGCTTCGGGATCGTAAAAAGACAGCGCGGAAACAGCCGTGCGCAGCACTTCCATGGGCGTAGCCGTCTTGGGGACCCAGCGCATCATGTCATAGATCGCGGGATCCACTTTGCGTTCAGCGCCCAGTTTCTGTTTCAAATCGGCCAACTCTGCCGCCTTGGGCAGCCGGCCAAACCACAGCAGATAGCAGGTTTCTTCAAACGTGGACTTTTCCGCAAGCTCATGAATATCAATGCCGCGGTAAGCGAGCACTCCGGCGTCGCCATCGATATAGCAGACCCCGGAACTGGCCGCAACTACGCCTTCTAGACCCTTTGTGATTGTGCTGGTTGACATAGTTTTCCTGTCGCTGATTTCTGGCTTCTCTAGTGTTGGAAGCGGCTCTTGCGCAACATTTCTTTATACTCCAAATCATTTAGACTTGCCAACCGCGCCCCGCGTTGCTGCCACGCTTCGGACGAGTAGTGCGCATCGGACGGACATCTTCTACCTTGTTGCGGAAGTTTATTTCCCTCAGAGAACACGCGTCTGTGAGACAGGTCACACACATGGGCCTTGGCCGAGCGACGCTAAAGGGGATTAAGAGCAAATCAATTTCTTGAGGCTGGCACTTGGGTTGCGCGACCGGCTAGGCCAAAGTAGCGGCGGGCGTTCCCACCGTTAGGGTTGAAACCACTTCCAGACGCCCATGGCAAAGAACGGCGCCAGCACGGCAAGGACCCAGAGTTTGGCTGATCCCGGGATCTTTTCTTCTTTTTCCCAGCGGAAAAGTTTCATGGAAATCAACATGCCTCCAAAAATCGTAAGCACCATCACAGCTGCCGCTGCCAGGGTTTCTTTCTCGACCAGGCCGCGTCCTTTCAGCATGATGTTTTGCATACCCTGAACGAGATAAGTTGCCGGGATAAAGTTATGGATGATCCTCATCACCTTGGGAAATTTCTCCGCCGGAAAGGTGGCGCCGCTCAGCAGCAGCATGGGGAAATAAAACAGTTGGACCAGGATGGTGCCTTCCTGCATGGTATTGGCGACGGAGGCAATCACTAGCCCGAGCGCGCGGAAGGCAATCAACCCCAGCGAGATGAAGACCAGCAGGTCCAAGAAATGTGACGGCAGCGGCATGTGGTATAGGAAGTGCGCCATCAGCAGCAACAGGACAATGTAAGGAATAAAAATCGCCCAGCCTGTAACCATTGAGCCCACCAAAAGAGGCGCAGGCGTAATCGGCGTGACTTTATAGCGTCGCAGGATACCCATCTCGCGCTCCTGGATGGCGCGAATTCCGGCCCCGAAAAAGCCGTTGCCCAGCACGCCCAACGTCACAGACATGGTCACCACAAACGTCATGGCTCCAGACTCTCCCCGCAGCACCGTGGCGAAAGTGAAGAAGAAAATGAGCGGAAAAAGATAATTGAAAAAGATTACCGCGCGCAGCCGCAGCGCCAGCTTAATGTCCATTGCGATGATGGCGAGATATTGCTTCATGCTTTTTTAGCTCTTGGCTCTTAGCTTTTGGCCCTTGGCTTTCCGATCACGTGCGATCACGGCGATCACGCGCGATCACGGCGATTTAGTCTCTCAGCTTCTTTCCCGTCAACTCCACAAATACATCTTCCAGCGTGGGCCGTTTCAGGTGGACGTCTTCCAACTGCAGCCCCTGCTGGTCCAACCACTTCATGATCTCAAACAACGTGCGTGCCGGGCGCGATGAATATACCGTCAAAGATTTTCCGTCGTCACTCAGCTTGCTTTCCAGCGCATCTGGCCATTGCGGCAGCATAGCAGCGCTGATGGGCTGGCCGCTGACAATGTCGATGCGCGACCGCTCCGCGCTTTTTTGCTGCAACTCCCGCGGAGTGCCTATGGCCACGATCTTGCCCTCATCGATAATCGCCACCCGATCGCACAGCCGCTCCGCCTCTTCTATGTAATGCGTGGTCAGCACCACGGTGCGCTTCTCTGATTTCATCTGTTCAATCAGCCCGTGGATCTCCAGGCGTATCTGCGGATCAAGGCCGGTCGTCGGCTCATCGAGAAAGAGCAGTTGCGGATCGTTTACCAGGGCCAGCGCCAAGGCCAACCGCTGTTTCTGTCCGCCAGAGAGCGTTTCATAGAAGGCCGCGCGCTTTTCCCACAATTGCAGCCGTTTCAGCAGTTGCTCTGAACTCAAACTGCGCGTATAGAACGACGCAAACAGCTCCAGCGCTTCCTGCACCCGCATCTTCGCCGGCAGGTTCGTGGCTTGCAGGCACACTCCGATGCGGTCTTTTAATTGTTGCTTTTGCCGGTCAGGATCAAACCCCAGCACCGTGGCATCTCCGCCGGTGCGCGGACGCAGCCCTTCTAAAATCTCAATCGTGCTGGTCTTGCCCGCGCCGTTTGGGCCCAGCAGGCCAAACACCTCGCCTTTCGCGACCTGAAAATCGATGCCTTTTACGGCCTCAACCTTGTCGTAAGTCTTTTGTAACTGCTGTACGTGGATGACCGGAGCTTCGCTCATGAGTGAGTTCTAGAGTATGGGCGCGTGCAGGTTCTGTCCAGTTCCTTACGAACTCAAGGGCACGGAGGAACACGAAGGTTGGTGCAGACGACGAAATTCACCTCATTTGAACCATGTCTTGATTGGCTCAAACCACGAGATATTTTGCGTGAGCTAATCGGCAAAGTTACGTTTTCTCTCCTTCGTGTTACTTTGTGTCCTATGTAATTAAATATTTCGATCTTCCTCTGTGTTCCTCTGTGGTAAACAGGTTTTCCGATGACCCGATCACCCAATCACCAGATCTCCCGATCTTCCTTTGTGGTTAAAGCACTTTTGTGGTTAAAGCACTTTGCAATCTCACGCGCTGAGGTTTACCCTTCTGGCGCAAGCTTTGAGGACACTCTTCCATGCTCATGAGAACCGCTGTCGCGCTTGTCTGTCTTTTTCTGGTTCCAACGGTTCGCGCGCAAACCGCCGATCCACAGTTGCTGGCTGAAATCACCAAAATCAAGGCCATCGACAATCATTCGCATCCGCCAAAGCTTGTGGCCGCGGGCGAAAAGGATGACGACTTCGACGCGCTGCCTTGTGATCCGCTTGAGCCGAGCGATCCCACCACCATCACGCGCCCGGCGAATCCTCAATACATCGCGGCATGGAAGGCCCTCTATAACTATCCCTACAATGACCGCAGCCCGGAGCATGTGAAAGAACTGCTTCAGTCCAAGCAGAAGGTCATGCAGGAGCAGGGAGATAACTATCCTGACTGGGTCCTTGACCAGCTTGGGATTGAAACCGAACTGGCGAACCGTGTGGCGCTGGGACGCGGCTTGCAACCGCCGCGCTTCCGCTGGGTGCCCTTTGATGACGCGCTGATGTTCCCTTTAAAAAATTCCGCACTGGCCAGTGAAACACCCGACCGCAAATTTTTCTTCCAGCGCGAATCCATGCTGCTGCGCCGCTATCTTAAAGATATTGATCGTGACGCGCTGCCGCCAACCCTCCAGGAGTACACCGCTAAAGTCATTACGCCAGTGCTGGAAATGCAAAAGAAAAACGGCGCTGTGGCCATCAAGTTTGAAGCTGCCTATCTGCGCTCGCTCGATTTTGGCCCCGCAGAGCCTCTTCAATCGGTCCAACAGATATATGCCCACTTCATCAAAGGCGATCTTCCCCTTACCCATGATTACACCCGGCTGCAAAACTTCCTCTTCCGCTATATCGCCCGCGAAGCCGGACGGCTTGGCCTGCCGGTGCATATCCATACTGGCGGCGGCTGTGGCAGCTATTTCATGCTTATGGGATCAAACCCGGCGCTGCTTGAATCGGTGCTCAACGATCCTTCTCTGCGCAAGACCAACTTTGTCCTGCTCCATGGCGGCGCCGGTCCCTTCACCAAATACGTCAACTATCTGCTGATGAAACCGAATGTCTATGCCGACTTTTCCGAGCAGACGTGGCTGATTTCAACGCGCAGGCTCAGTGACAGCATCCGGGACTTTCTGGAGTGGTATCCGGAAAAGATCATGTTCGGAACCGATCTTTACCCGAACACGCCCGAGATCAACTGGGAAGAAATTGGCTGGCAAACCACGCAATCCGCGCGCGAAGCCCTGGCCATCGCGCTGACCGGAATGATGCAGGATGGTGAAATCACCCGCGAACGCGCGCTTGAACTCGCCCATCAGCTCCTGCATGACAATGCGGCGAAGCTGTATGGATGGACGACATCTTCAAGGTAAATTGTCGGCCACTTTTCCTATGCAGCCCATTATCGATGGCGCCGCGAGTCGTCGATGACCGCGATGTAGGAAAATTTTTACACACTCTAGCGTCTCAAAATAAGACACTTCGGGAATCTCACCTTTTAATGTCTTTTCGGCAACTTACCCCTTGACTTGGACTAAAGACGCTGCAAAACTCACCTTGTTCATACGACCGTTCCCTCGATGGTCTGGTGTAATACAAAGCAGTCAGCAGTCATTTATTCGGAACTTGTCTCTTAGATTTTTGTTGTAAACACGGCGTGAGCCGCGTGGGCCGAACCTGACGGGTAGGGATTCACTTCTGGGATTTCCATTGAGTCACGTTTGTGCTCTGGCCGGATTCCTGGGCGTGAATGCAGGATAAGGGGGCACTCTCAAATGGACTTCCAGGACAAAGTTCTCAAGTGTGTGGATTGTGGCGCCGACTTTGTTTTCACCGCTGGTGAACAACTCTTCTTCCACGATAAACAATTCAAAAACGAACCCAAACGCTGCAAAAACTGCAAGGGTAAACGCGCCCAGGCTCTGGGACTGCCGCAGAATGGCGGCAACTACCAAAGAGTGGAAACCAAGGCCATATGCTCCGGCTGCGAGCGGGAAACTACCGTACCGTTTAAGCCAACGCAGGGCCGTCCGGTTTTTTGCCGGGAATGCTTCCAGCAGCGC
>DASXJO010000159.1:0-11206 GCA_036497385.1 Candidatus Angelobacter sp.
ATTCACTCAGCCGGCTGCAGGGAATTAACTTCCGGAACTCCCGAGCGGAGCGAGGGATCACTATAGTAACGAAAACTTTTCGGTAGCAGGTTGCGATGTTTGAAAAATCGTAGAAAAAGGTAGGAATCCCTCACGCGTAAAATCGCCGCGTCCGGGATTCAGAAAGCCCCGAGATTCTCAAGGAGCTCTTGATCAGATGAAATTTTCCCGCCGCAATTTCCTTCAAACCGCTGGACTCGCAACCACCATCGCGCTGGCGCAACCCGCTGGGGCTTTTGGCGCTGATAGCAAGACTAAGCAGCCTGAAGCCATTGCGAAATTGAAATCGCGCAAGGGCGAAGCCAAACCAATTACTACCGCAGAGCGCGAGCAGCGGATGGAGCGCGCACGGCAACTGATGTCGGAGAACAAGATTGACGCCATCATGATCATGGGCGGGACTTCACTGGTCTATTTCACCAACATTCACTGGTGGATGAGCGAGCGGCTCTTTGCGGTGATTCTGCCGGTGAAAGGGAATCCATTTTACGTCTGCCCTGCTTTTGAAGAAGACCGCGCGCGCGAACAGATTGCCGGCGGCCCCGGCGGAAACAACGCGGAAGTCCGCACATGGCAGGAAGATGAAAGCCCGTATCAAAGGATCGCCGAAGGGCTGAAGGACAGAAATCTAACCGCCGGAAATATGGGCATGGAGGAAACCGTCCGCTACGTTTTTAGTGAAGGACTGAGCAAAGCCGCGCCGGGCCTGCACCTGGTAAGCGCCACGCCGGTCACGGCGGGCTGCCGGATGATCAAAAGCCCGCACGAGCTGCAACTGATGAAGCTGGCGAATGAGGTCACGCTGGCAGCTTATGAAGCAGCGTATCGTTCCACCAAGGAAGGCATGACACAGAATGATTTCGGCGAGATGGTACAGGCTGCGCACGCGCAGCAGGGTTTTCAAGGCGATGCGAGCATACAGATAGGAGAAAATTCGGCCCTGCCGCATGGCTCGGCCAAACCGCAGGTCATCCGTGAAGGCACAATTCTATTGATGGATGGTGGCTGCAAGGTGGAAGGCTATGAATCCGATATCAGCCGCACGGTGGTGCTGGGCAAACCGACAGACAAGATGAAACAAGTATTTGAGATCGTGCATCAGGCGCAATCAGCCGCGCTGGCCGCGGCCAAGCCGGGCGTGGAATGCCAGGCAGTTGACGCAGCGGCACGGAAAGTGATCACTAACGCCGGTTACGGTCCGGACTACAAACACTTCACGCATCGCGTGGGCCATGGCATCGGTATGGATGGCCATGAGTGGCCCTACTTGGTTCGTGGCAACACCCTGCCGCTCGGTCCCAACATGACTTTCAGTGACGAGCCAGGTATCTACATTCGAGGTGAATTCGGCGTGCGTTTGGAGGACGACATGCACATCACGGAGAATAGCGCTGAGCTGTTCACGCCGCAGAGCCCGGATCTAGAACGGCCATTCGACAAAAAATCTTAACCACAAAGACACGAAGGAACACGAAGAGAAACCCCCAAAGATAAAACCGAGTGTGTCAGTCATCGATGAATCAGACATTCCTTTGTGATCCTTCGTGTCCTTTGTGGTAAATCCTATTTCAATGCATTCGAAATAAACTTCCCCACATCTTTTTTCAGCTCGTCTAACGAAGAATCCTGGATATACATCATGTGCCCGGCGCCGTAAAATCCAAGACTGACCTTGGCATGCTGGGCTTGGTCCAGATTCATGTGGTTGAGCGTATATTGCGTGGCAAAGTAAGGAGTCGCCAAATCGAAATAACCTGAGCCGACAAACAGCTTCATGAAGGGATTTTTGTCGAACGCATCTTTTAGAGAGCGTGCGGTATCAGGGAAGCCGCCGCGCTGCACGCCCCAATCCCACTCGTCGAAGCGGAAGCCACCGCCCAGGATGTAATACTCCAAGTCTGATTTGTAGCCCAACTCGCTCCGGACGTACTGATTAAACATCGCGGTATATGGCGGACGAATCGCGCTCATGCTGGGATCGAAGCTGGCGGTGTCATCGACGTCAGAGCTGGAAGTTCCGGTAAAACGGCTGTCCAGGCGGCCGATGGTCAGCCGCTTGTCACGCAGCAGTTCCTTGGTGAAGTGTGATTCGTCGATGCGAAGATTGCTCTCGTCGATGTAGGTCTTGCTCAGGCCGGTGTAACGCGCCAGATGATCGACCACGTCCTGACGCTCCTGCGGAGTAAGACGGTCACCTTTAGCCAGCGCGTCGGAATAAGGCCCCGCCGCCCACTGCTCGACTTCAGAACGCAGCTTGTCAAAATTTTGCTCATACTCAGGCCCCAGTTTCTTGTGATACCACGCGGCGCTTGCGTAGGTCGGCAGAAAGAGTACGAAGGGAAGATCGTTGCCCGGAGATCCATCCGTGGTCTGGAAATTCAGGATGCTGGAGATCAACATGATCCCGTTGAATGCAATACCATGTTCCACCAGATAACCGGAAAGACCGGCGGCCCGTGTGGTGCCGTAACTTTCGCCCACCATGAAGAGGGGCGACGACCAGCGCTCATAACGTCCCAAATACAGCCGAATAAACTCGCCAACAGACTCGATATCATTCTTGAGCCCAAGAAACTTTTTTGTTTGATCGCGTTTTACCGCGCGGCTGTAACCCGTTCCCACCGGATCAATAAAGACGAGATCGGTCTGGTCCAGCCAAGTTTGCTCGTTATCCACTAATTGGTATGGCGGCGCGGGCATCATGCCATTGGGCTGCATGCGCACACGTTTGGGTCCAATAGCGCCCATGTGAAGCCATACCGAGGCGGAGCCTGGACCGCCATTGAAAGAGAAAGTCAGCGGCCGGTGCTCATTTTGGCCGTCCAGCGTATAGGCAATAAAGAAAATGTGCGCTTCAACCTCGCCACTATCATTGTTCTTGAGCGGCATCATTCCCGTGGTGGCGGTATAGCGCAACGTTTTGCCGCCCACATGGATTTCGTGATGCGTAACAATGGGCGGCTGCTCCGGTTGTTCTTTCTTTGCTTCAGGGGCAGGAGTGCCGGACGGCTTGGCTGACTCAGCAGGACTCGCTGTCGGCGCAGCGGCGGGCCGGTTTCTTTGGCCGAAAGTTGAAAGGGAAAAAAGGAAGACAGCAAACAAGCAAATCGAGGTCCGACGCAGCAGCATGGTGACACACTCCACCTTGGGAATTGGCAAGACGTGATTTTATTAGACGTGCGTGAAGAAAACAGGTGAGTTTAGCTGGCAAGACTGAAAAGGGCAAATTTGATGCGAGCCGCTCTTTTGCGAGCCGTAGACAACTCAGCCCGCGTGGAGTATTCCGGGCGGTCGCTGCGGCAGAGGCTTCGAGTTCTGATGGCCTTTGAAGTACCACATGAGCAATACAAGAAATACAACCACCGCAACCATACAAATACCGAAGCTGTGGCCGGCAGTATCAGAACGGCGTCCTGAGACTCGAAGCGTCATGGTAAGTTAGACGCAATTTCTCCCACTAAGTTCTGTGGAAGAAGAAACTTAAGGAAACTTTGCTTTTAAAATCTTTCGCGTTCCAGGCAACACTAAGGGCCATAAATGCCGGCTCTGATTCTCAGCTGCATTCATGGCCCAGAAAACGAATCGTGCTTTAGTGAGTTGGCACAACTAAATCGCGATCAAGGCGGACTTCCAATTGCGTGCCTTTTTCCAGCTTCATTTCGCCGCCCTTAAAGAGATAGCTCGTCCCAGTTCCCAGGCCCGCGCCCGCTGCCGCACCAACCGCGGCGCCCTTTTTGCCGCCGATCACCGACCCTGAAACCGCGCCCACAGTTGCGCCAATGGCCGCGTCTGTCACAACTTTTCTCTTGTTGGGACCTTTCCGATACACTTCGCCTTCTTCGCCCGAGGCCTTAATGGAAGGATCTCCCGGAACGCCGGTGACGGTCCCGATCAGAGGAACCCATCCGTTGCGGGTTTCGATTTCATCCAGAGCCAATTGCATCTTCGAGCCGGTAAATCCATGCTCAAATCGTCCCACATGGCCCTTGATGGTGCGGCCCTTGGGAATGATAAGTCCGCTGGGCGTGACCAGATCTTCGCGAAGCTCGGCTTTAAAGTGCTTGCCATCCTGCATCTTCTTGGTGTCAAGGGTGTCCTTCAGCTTGATGATAAATCGTGATCCATCCGGAATCGCATTTGGAGGCGCTCCGTAGGTTGACGACGGATTGCCCGGTCCGGGATAAGCGGCTGGCCCCTGCTGCGGAGGCTGAGTATTTCTATCGTTTCTATCGTTTCTATCGTTGCTGTCGTTAGGACGCGATTTAAGAACCGGGTCGTTCGAACTACCGTTTTCTTGACCAATGGCTGCCAGACCAAAAATCAGAGCAATGGCACAAACGGAGGCTGCCCACTTTGCCTGCATGAAGTTCCACCTCAAAATAGCTTTAGGAATCTTGACCCGTGAGATGCGAAGAAGTTTCTGAAAAGCTGCTTTGGAATCCACAATTTTTGTAAAGCTGCCCCCGCCCGGCAGGAGGCCCTTTAGGATTCGGCCATGGCGTGGCAGGAATCAGGACATTACTTAAGTAACTGGCCATAGGTACAATTCAGGGCTGTTTTGTAGCATCATATTGTCAGCAAGTGCCGATTCCCCGGAAAGGGAATATGACATGAAAAATTGGTTTCTGCCGGCAACATTACTCGGATTAAGCGGACTGGCGCTGGTATTCGCCAGCGAAAAGGGCCGCGAACGCGTCCGCAATTTTCTGGACGACCTGATGGAACACGGCGATCCATTGGGTGAATTCAACAAGTTTTGTGAAGACCAATTGGAGACGATCCAGCAGAACCTGGATCGCGTCGCCAAAGCCCTGGAAGAGGTCCAGCCAAGCTAGCCTGCGATCTTGTTGATTGTGGCGGCCATCCGAACGTCACGTTGCGTGACGCCCCCTGAATCATGCGACACCAGCGCCATGGTGACCGTGTTGTAGCGAATATCAATATCAGGGTGGTGGTTGGCCTGCTCCGCCGCGTCGGCAATCTTGTTTACAAACTGCATTGCCGCCTTGAAGTCAGGGAAGCGGAACACGCGCTGAATCGCGCTTCCGTTGCTCTGCCATCCATTCAAAGAAGTGAGTTCCTTCTGGATTTCAACATCCGTGAGCACAGCCATAAGCACCTTTCCAATCTAATACCAGCAGTGATTTTAATACCTGAGAAGGAAAAATGCAGCACCGCCGCTGTGTGAAGGTCTTCGTCTGAGAATCGTATGGAATGCAGGAAAAAAGTTTAAATCGAGCGGCTTGTGCCAGCCAGCGCCGCGACTTGCTTCATTGGATAGGCAAAATGATCGATCTGGGAATTGATCTCTTTCCGCAAATCTTCCCAGATGGTGTCCGGCATATCCAGGAAGACACGCACGACTTCTGGATCAAACTGCCGGCCGGAAAACCGCTCTACCTCTTCACGGGCCACCTGAATCGTCTGGGCCGCGCGATAAGGCCGGTCTGAAGTGATGGCATCCAGCGTGTCCGCAATGGAGAAAATGCGGGCGCCAAGAGGTATGTTTTGGCCGCTCAAGCCGCGTGGGTAGCCGGTACCATCAAACCGCTCCTGATGCGAGTACACGATCTCAGAGGCTTCAGACAGGAATGGAATCTTCTTGAGCATCTGATACCCGCGGAAGCAGTGCTCGCGCATGATTTCTGTTTCGGCTTCGGTCAACGCACCGGGCTTGCGCAGAATGGCGTCTGGAATGGCCATTTTCCCGATGTCATGCAGGAATGCACCGCGAGCGATGACGCGAATTTTGTCGCCTGAAAGGCCCATAGCGCGGGCAATGGCGATAGTGAATGCCGTGACCCGTTTGGAATGGCCTTCGGTTTCGGCGTCTTTCAAGTCCAATGCGTCGCCCAGGGCTTCCAGCGTAATGTCGTACGAGCGTTCAAGATCCGTCATGGCTTGGCGCAGCTGTTCAGTACGCGCCGCAACCAGGGACTCAAGGTTCGATTGGTAAGCCCGGTTCTCCAGCTTTAAACGGCGATGTTCCAGCGCCCGCCGTACCATGGCCAGAAGCTGCTCACGCTCAAAGGGTTTCAGCAGATAGTCATACGCGCCATTGCGGATGGCCGCCAGCGCGACTGAAATGTCATGCACTGCGGTGACCATAATCACCGGCATGTCAGGATATTTTTCTTTCGAGCGCTCGAGCAGAGCGATTCCATCGAGTTCCGCCATCATCAGGTCTGACAGCATCAATTCAAACTCGCCGGTTGAGTTGAGAATGGCCAGGGCTTCCATGCCGGAGGCTGCCTGCCGGGTCTTGTACCCCGCGGCGCTGAGCATGGAAGAGATGATCTCCCGGATCGGCTCTTCGTCGTCAACGACCAATATGCGTTCTGTAGCCATTTTTCGGAAAGTTACCTGTGGGGAGCATTAATGTAACCCAGAGTTCCCCAAAATACAATGGTACTAGCACCTAAAAAACGACTGAAAACCGGGAATCCATGGTATACAGAGGGTACCCTACTCGGAACAAGAAAACCCTGTTGAATAGACCATGAACCTTACTCTTCAATCGGCATTTTTGGCTGAAATGTCGACTTTGCTGATCCTGCTGGCAGGCGCAATAGTTTTATACAGCAGCTTCCGGGAAAAATATCTGGTTCCATGGATAGCCGGTTGGAGCGTGTTTACCGTTTCTAAGGTCTTTTTGGACCTGAGCGCCTCCAGCCCCCAGCAACCGCTCTGGGCCGCTCTTGCCTATAGCACATACATCATTGCGCTTGGGTTCTTTGCCGCGTCAGTCTTCTTTTACGTTTCTCACCCAAAGCTATTAGTTCCGGCTGTGATTGCCCTGGGGACGGCATTGCCGCTGGAAATCGCTTACTCTTTGTGGCGGCCCTACCCGGAGCTGCACTACTCTGCTTTCGTCCTTTGTTCTGCAGTTGGAATCATGGCATCAACCCAGCTTGTCCGTTTTGCCTGGGGCAGGGCTAGCCTGGGGCGCTGGCTCCTGGCCGCAATGCTGGTTCTCCTGCATCTGGATACGGCAGGCAATGTCCATCAAATTGTGGGCACTGACCTTGTAATTGATCTATTGCTCGGACTAGGCATTATGACGATCGTGCTGGAGGATTCACGCACTCAGGTGCAGCGGCTGGACGCGCTGAACACCATCACGCATCAAATTTCCGATTCGCGTGAATTTGATCCCACGGTTGGAACGATCCTGGAAGAGCTAAGGAAGCTTACACGAGCAAAAGCCGCATGGTTCCGCACACTTGCCGGAGGCAAGTTGGAGTTGGCCTCCCACTGCGGCCTCTCACCGGCTTTTGTGGAAAAACTCAACAGCATCGATACGTCCCAAAGCGTGAGCGGCTTTGCCCTGCGTGAAAGTGAAGTTTACGTTTTGCGCGCGGCTGAATCAGCGGCGGGGATCCGTGAAGTGCTGATCGCCGAAGGCATTCATCATTTGTTGCTGGTGCCTGTTGAGGGTAAAAATTCGCCGGTCGGCATGTTTGTTCTGGGCATGGCCCATTTCCGCGAATATACCGTACGGGAAAAGAAGTTTCTCAAGCTGGCAGGCAAACAGCTCGGCATGGCCGCGGAGAATCGCGAACTGCTGCAACAACTGGTGCACTCACGGAATGAATGGGCAAGCACGTTTGACTCTATCCCGGATTACATCCTTGTCCATGACCTGAATTACCGGATATTGCAGGCCAACAGCGCTTTGCTGGGCCGGATACAGCGCACACGGGAAGAAGTGGTGCACAGCCTTTGCGAAGAGGTATTGCCAGGCGCAGCAACAAACTGGAGCGGATGCCCTTACTGCGCGCACGCCGATTGTGCCGGCGAAGAAGATCCGTGCTTTGGCGGCTATTCCGTGGTGTCCACGTCGGCCTATACAGGTGAAGATCACTCGCGCGGCGGCACGGTGCACGTGATCAAGGACATTACGGAATCCAAGGCGGCTGAGGAGCGCTTCACGTCGCTGTTTAACCACATGCATGAGGGCGTGTTTCTTTCCACGCCTGAAGGCAACATCCTGGATTGCAATGATGCGTTTGTCCGCATGCTGGGCTATGACAGCAAAGAGGACATCCTCAAGCTGGACGTGGCTCAGTCTGTTTACGTGGACACTGAAGACCGGAAAAAATTTTTGAACGAAATTTCACACCAGGGCTTTGTAAGAAACTTTGAAATTCTATTGCGCCGCAAAGACGGACAGAAGATCAACGTGATTGAGAGCAGCTTTGTCACTCGCGCACCCAACGGCACAATTGAGCGGTACCAGGGCGTGGTGCTTGATGTAACGGAAATGAAGCGGGCGGAAGACGAGATCCGTCGCCGGAACCGCGAGTTGTATGTGCTGAACAATATCGCGGTCACCTTCAACCAATCTTTTGATCTGGACGAAATCCTGCAGCTGATCATGCTGCAGATGGTGGAGCTGTTTTCCACCGACACGGCTGCCGTTTATCTTTTCGACGAAGAAACACTTACTCTCAGCAAAAAGTCTTCCTACGGGCATCGCACAATATGGGCAGCGGAAAGCGAAAACGTTGTGCTTCCGCCGGCATTCATTAGTGCGGTAAAAGCCAAGCATGCGGAGATTATCGATCAGCAGGATCTGCCGCGCCTGCCAGAGGTGCTGCGAAGAGCGGTAGAACTGGAAGGCTTGCGTTCCTGGCTTTGGGTAGTCTTGTGGCGCAAGGACAGGATCTTGGGGGTTCTGGCTACGAGCAGCCGCGAAGTGCGTGAATTTTCACGCTCTGAGCAAGGCGTGATGGTCGCCGTAGGTCGCCAACTGGCCACCACCATCGAGAAAGTGCATCTTTACAATGAAACTCGACAAGCTTATGAAGACCTGCGCAGGACGCAGGAACAATTGTTGCAAAGCGAGAAAATGTCAGCGGTCGGCCAACTGATTTCCGGCGTGGCGCATGAATTGAACAATCCGTTAACCGCAATTCTTGGATACACCCAGTTGCTGGAAAGCGAAAAACTGGAACCGCGAATAGAAGAGTTTGTCCAGAAGCTGCGCAAACAGGCGCAGCGCACGCAGAGGATCGTGCAGAATCTGCTGTCTTTTGCGCGCCAGCACAAGCCTAAGCGGGTGCACGTGGACTTGCGCAGCGTCATTGAGGACACGATCGCGCTTCGCGACTACGATCTAAAAGTCAATAACATCGGCGTGGAACGGGAATTTGAAGCAGTGCTGCCTTCCGTGGTGGCTGATCCGCACCAGCTCGAGCAGGTCTATCTCAACATCATCAACAATGCGGCCGACGCGATGATGGAAAGCGGACGCGGGGGCCGGCTACGCGTCAGCATTGCCACCGAGAACGGAAGTGTAGTCACGTCATTCCATGACTCGGGACCGGGAATTTACGATCCGAAGCACGTTTTTGATCCGTTTTACACCACCAAGCGCGTTGGCAAGGGAACTGGACTTGGCTTGAGCATCTGTTACGGCATTGTGAAGGAGCACGGAGGCGAAATTTCCGCGCAGAACCATCCTGCGGGAGGCGCGCTGCTGCAAGTGCGATTGCCGGTTGCAGTTGGCGAAAAGCCGGTGACGGAACGCGAGCGCATTGTGGCGCGTCGAGAATCACGGCTTGAAGGCAATATTCTTCTGGTGGATGATGAAGAAGCGGTACTCGATTTCGAACGCGAAGTCCTCAGTGCCGCGGGCTTGCAAGTGGTTACCGTCAGCTCAGGCGCTGAAGCCGTGGAAAGCTTGAAGAACGAAGACTTCGATATTCTGCTGCTCGACAGTAAGATTCCAGGAACATGGTCGAGCGAACAAGTATTTCAGTGGTTGCAGGAAAATCGTCCGGAACTGGTGCCACGAACAGTGTTCGTTCTTTCCGATGTCTCAGACCCGGGCGTGCGCGCTTTTGTGGACTCAACGAAAATATTCTGTCTGGTGAAACCGTTTGAGGTTTCCGATCTGCTCGCCGTGGTGCGCCGTACCTTGCGCCGCGTGAGGGCGGCATCAGCTTCGCATTGACGAGCCCGTGTGTCTCAAAGAAGGCTACGAACCTTCTTCGTTGTCACTCGCGAAGACGCTCTTCCCGGATCGAACACAAGCAGACCGTTGACGCGCCGCGTCGGAAGGGGCTCGTTCAGTGCCTGCCGCACAAGCTCAGACAGAGCTTTACCTAGACGCACTCCTCGGGCCTTCATGTACTTCTTAACGAGCCGAAAGGACTCTTCATCGATGCTAGCTGTAATTCGCATATTCCAATGATACATACTTTGTCTTTGCGAACTTTCGATATTCGCATTAACGCGCCCTCGTTGCCTTTACCAACATCTTTCCCACTCCAGGCACTGCCGCGAATGCTAATGCTGCATTTCGGACCCATTTGGGTGCGGCCAATGCGCTGCGAAGGCGAGCCGCATTGCGAAATACCGGCGCAAAACGTCTATGGTATTTCGCGCGATACTGTTGATGTGCTTGCCCCAGCGAAATCATTCCGCGGAGAAACGGGAGAATGGACTGCGCCGCCAACGTGCCACTTTGCAGGGCTAAAGAAATTCCATCGCCTGCGAAAGGATCGATAAAACCAGCGGCATCGCCCGCCAGAAACATGCCATTCGATTCAGTTTCTGGCTCTCGAAAATAAAGCGGCGAAGTAGTTACGGTCGTAAACAATGGCGTCCAGGCTAGGCTGCGCTCGTGGAGGCGCGGTTCTTTGGTAAAAACATCTTCCAGAGTGTGTGCCGCATCGGCGCGCACCATGGCGCAGGCGTTCACTGAATTTGGCCCGACGGGAGTTACGCCACAATAGCCGCCGGAAAAGAAATAAAGATCAACCGTTTGCGGCGGCGACGCCTCAGTAAAATGGGCCTTCAGGCCAATCCACTTGTCTTTTCCTGCGACATCAAACTGAGTCAGCCTTGACCATCGTCCCGTGGCGTTCACCACGGCGCGTGCCGCATAAGTGCCTTCCGATGTGTGGACATAAAAAAATTCCTTACGCTGCACCTCTCTGACCGTAACGCCTTCGCAGGTTGTTACACCCCCCTTTGCGGCGGCGGCACACAGCGCCGGATCCAGATCGAAGCGCGGAATGCTTTGCGCTGCGGGAGAGACTGGAAGCACAAGGAGTTTATTGTCCAGAAATATTCGGGATGAGATGATCTGAGCGCAAGATTGAAACCGGCTGTCTTCCAGAAAGCCATGCAGCAATCCTAAAGATTCCGGAGAGACAAA
>DASXJO010000160.1:0-3698 GCA_036497385.1 Candidatus Angelobacter sp.
TTATGGACTGAATGCTCCGCAGCCCTATAGGGGGATTAGGTAGTGAAAGGGTTCCCTCGCAAGCTCGGGATTTCAGAAAACCTATTCCCCCGCACTCTTCGCTGCTGCCGGCTTCCACCTCAAGATCGGCTTTCTTGCCGCAGCGGTTTCATCCAGCCGCTTCACCCGCGTGGTATGTGGGGCGTTCCTCACGAATTCCGGATCTTCCTCCGCTTCGCGGGCAATCGACTTCATCGCATCCACCAGCAGGTCCAATTCTTCCAGCGACTCGCTTTCCGTAGGCTCAATCATGATGGCTCCATGCACCACCAGCGGAAACGATACTGTATAAGGATGGAAGCCGTAGTCGATCAGCCTCTTGGCAATGTCGCCGGTCTTCACACCTTTTTGTTCCTGAATGCTGTCGCTGAAGACCACTTCGTGCATCGACGGGCTCTGGTATGGCAAGTTGAAATCGCCTTCCAGTTTTTTGCGAATGTAATTCGCGTTCAACACGGCATCTTCCGTCGTCTGCCGCAGGCCGTCCGGACCATTCGCCAGCGTGTAGGCCAGCGCACGAACGTGCATTCCAAAATTTCCATAGAACATGCGCACGCGTCCTACTGATTTCGGCCGATCATAATCAAACGCCAGTGTGCCGTCGGCGCGTTCCACGATTACCGGCTTCGGCAAAAATGGCTCCAGGATTTTTTTGCAAGCCACCGGACCCGATCCCGGCCCGCCTCCGCCATGCGGCGTGGAAAAAGTCTTGTGCAGATTCAGGTGCATCACGTCCACGCCAAAATCCCCCGGACGAGTTTTGCCCACCAGCGCGTTCATGTTCGCGCCATCCATATAAAGCAAGCCGCCCTTGCTGTGCAGGATTTCGGCAATTTTGTGGATCTCCTGCTCAAAAATTCCCAGCGTGTTGGGATTGGTAAGCATCAGCCCGGCGACGTCTTCATTCATCTGCGCCGCCAGCGCGCTCACGTCCACCATGCCGCGTGAGTTCGACTTCAAATTCTCCACGGCGTACCCGCAAATCGCTGCCGTCGCCGGATTGGTGCCGTGCGCGGAATCAGGAATCAGGATCTTTTTGCGCGGGTTCCCTTTCGATTGCAAATACGCATGCATCAGCAAAATTCCGGTCATCTCGCCGTGCGCGCCTGCGGCGGGTTGCAGCGTGATTGCGTCCATGCCGGTAATGTCCAGCAGGCAGTCGGAGAGAGTCTTCATCACGCGCATCGCGCCCTGTGAGACTTCCGCCGGCTGGTAAGGATGCGCATTCGCCAGTCCCGGGAAACGCGCCACAACTTCATTCACACGCGCGTTATATTTCATAGTGCAGGAGCCAAGCGGATACATTCCCAAGTCAATTGCGTAATTCCACGTGGAAAGCCGCGTGAAGTGGCGGATGATTTCCATCTCGCTCACCTCAGGCATATTGCCAAGATCGGCGCGCGCTGCTGCGCCCAGAGCTGCCTTGTAATCCACCTCGGGAACATCCAGCGGGGCCAGCCGGTAACCTTTCTTCCCGGGTGAAGACCGCTCAAAGATCAAGCCTTCATTCTGGTTTACGTGGTGCGTAGCTTTCTTGATATCTTTATTACTCATTGGCCCACCGCCTGCGCCGCTGCGTCAATCTGCTCTTTGCTGTTCATCTCCGTACAACACCACAGTGACGCATTGCCCAGTTCCGGATAATGCCAGCTCAGCGGGAACCCGCCAATCATCTTCTTCTCCAGCAGGCGTTTGTTGATGGCGTGCGGGTCGTCTTTGGTCTGCACCACAAACTCATTGAAGCGCGGCGCTCCTTCAAACAGAATCTTTCCCTTTTTAGCGAACTCGCTTCGCGCATACGTCGCCTTGGCCAGATTCTGTTGCGCCAGCTCTTTCAGCCCTTCGCGACCGTAGATCGTCAGGTAGATCGTCGCCATGGTGGCGATCAGCGCCTGGTTTGTGCAGATGTTCGAGGTAGCCTTCTCGCGGCGTATATGCTGCTCGCGCGTGGAAAGCGTCAGCACGAATCCGCGTTTGCCGTCCTTATCTTTGGTCTCTCCCACCAGCCGACCGGGAATCTGTCGGACGAATTTTTCTTTCGTCGCCATCACTCCGGCGTATGGCCCGCCATATCCCAGCGGAACCCCGAAAGATTGTGTTTCCATTGAGACGATATCGGCTTCCACCGGCGGCTTCACGATCCCCAGCGACAAAGCCTCCGCAATCGACACAATCACCAGCGCGCCTTTCTTGTGCACCAGATCGGCCACGGCCGCAACGTCCTCAATCGTGCCAAAGAAATTTGGCGACTGGATCAGCACGCACGCCGTCTCTGACGTAATTTTCTTCTCCAGGTCAGCCATATCCACGCGGCCGTTTTCCAGGTAATCGCATTCCGTGATCGGCAGCCCCTGGTGTTGCGTGTACGTGTGCATCACCTCGCGGTACTCCGGATGCACGCTGCGCGCCACCACCGCCGCTTTCCGTCCGGTGATGCGGACCGCCATCAACATGGCTTCCGCCGCGCCCGTTGAGCCGTCATACATTGAAGCGTTCGCCACTTCCATGCCGGTAAGTTCGCAGATCATCGTCTGGAATTCGAAGATGGCTTGCAGCGTTCCCTGCGCGATTTCCGCCTGGTACGGAGTGTACGATGTCAAAAACTCCCCGCGTGACACCATGGCATCAATCACCACAGGGCGGTAATGATGGTAAGCGCCGGCGCCCAAAAACAACGCATAGCCTGCGGCGTTCTGGTCGGCTCTGGCATGGAAATAGTCGATGATTTCCGATTCCGCCATCTGCCGCGGGACTTTCAGGTCGCGCGTAAGCCGGTATTCCGCCGGAATCGGCGCGAACAGATCATCAATGGACTTGCATCCGATTTCGCGCATCATCTGCGCACGATCAGCGGAAGATTTAGGTAAGTAGCGCATGTCTTGGTATTCAGGGCCTTCTATAGAGGAAGTCGAAAAAATGGACGAAGAAACTCGCCGGTTTCTCCGTGCCTCTGTGTCTCCGTGGTGAAGATTACTTTTCTTCCGCCACGTACTTCTCGTAATCGTCCGCTGACATCAACCCGTCCGCCTGGCTCGGGTTTGTTAGCTCCAGCTTTATCATCCACGCCGCATGCGCGTCCTGGTTCACCGCTTCCGGCCCCTGATTCAGGCTCTCATTCACCTCAACAACTTTGCCGGAGGCCGGCGCATAAAGTTCAGACACGGCTTTAACTGACTCCACTGTGCCAAAGCTTTTGCCCGCTTCCACCTGGACGCCCACCTTGGGCAATTCAACGAACACAATATCGCCCAGCGATTCCTGCGCGTGATCGGTGATGCCCACTGTCGCTGAGTTGCCTTTCACCTGGATCCATTCGTGCTCTTTCGTGTACTTGTAATCTTTCGGATATGGCATCAGTTAGTCCTGTCCTGCAATTTAATTTTGGGCGATGATTCTGGCCGGTGATCTTCGCGATTCGGGCCTACGTTTTTTTCGGTCTCTTGTAAAACGGTGTGGGCACAACCTTGCACTTGATCTTCTGCCCTCTGATCTCTACAAAAACCTCGTGCCCAATCTCTGAATGCTGCGGCGGCACGTAAGCCAGGGCAATATTCTTTTTCAAAAATGGCGCGGGTGATCCACTGGTCACATATCCGATTTCATTTCCGGCTTCGTCGAAAACTTTGTAACCATCGCGCGGAATTCCACGATCCACCGCT
>DASXJO010000161.1:0-3431 GCA_036497385.1 Candidatus Angelobacter sp.
TGTTTGCCATGAACCAGTCTTATGGCGCCTGCCATTTTGACGAGGAACGCGGCAAATACGAGATGAAGTCCGTTCTGGCCTTCATCCGCATCTGGGCGCAGAACAAGACAGAGAACCGGATGGGCTGGCTGCAGGCGCTGAACCGCGTGGTTTCGCGCGGCGAGCGCTCCAGCGGCTCGATCCTCTTTCTCGCCTTTCCGCAGGAACTAATCGTAAAGTTGGCCGAGCGCACGGGAGGCAGGTTCGTCCGAGTGCATGTACCCAGGCTTTACGAGGGATTCGTTCGCACTGATTCCTCCGGCCGGGTTTTCCTGGTTGATCCCATCAACGGAGGACAGAAACATACGTTCTTGTTCAAGCTAAAGGACGGGAACATCCTCCTCGACGACAAACCCGAACAGACCCAGTCGGATGCCTTATCTACATCTCAGACAGCGGAACCCGCTGTCGAAACAACATCGGACGAGGACTTGGAATTTCCCGCGGTCCTGCCCGATGGAGATGTAAGCGATGTCCCCTGGGTTATGTGAGGCAGTAACCACTCTGGGCGGAATCCCTCGTGGGTTCCGCTCAGGGCCGAAAAAGGAAATATGAAACGGATTCTCTCTACCTTTATATACGGACTGTTTGCCATCGCAACTGCTGCGCAGCAGTCACAAGCTCCAGCTCATAATGTGCTCCATATTGCCACGGCCCTGAACCATCTGACAGTGCTTGAATTTCACGAGCCGGTTACGATGGCGGCAGCCGGCAGTTCCGATTTCCAGATCGAGCGCCAGGACAACAAGGTGTTCGTCAAGCCAACGAAGCCCGGAGTGTCCACCGATCTTCTCGTTTGGACCGCATCACGCCGCTTCGCCTACGAACTAGAAACAACGGAAGAGGTAAAGACCATGAACTTCGCTATTGATGCTGCCATTCCTGCTCCGCCGCCGGTTGTAAGCACCAGCGCAGACGAACTCGCTGACATGATGTTGACGCGCGCGTTCCTGGGAGCAGTCCAGATTCGTTGTAACGCACGGACACGACCGAATGAAGTCAACATTCGTGTCGAACAGATATTCAGGACGCGGAGCACGATCTACGTCCACTACACAATCGAAAATAGCACCGAAGCGAGCTACCGCGCGGGCCTGCCCGCTGTGTTTGAGCTGAAGCCTGAGCATCCGTCTGTCTCATTAGGCGGCATTGCGCACACGCAACTGGATTCCCGCGGCTTGAAGAAGCTGGGAACGGCGAAAGCATTGCCCCTGGCTGTCGGCCATGTTGAGAGCGAGTCGGAACAACTGGAGCCGCGCTCTTCGGCCCAGGGAGTTGTAGCCATCCGGCAAGATCTGAAGGGGCCGGCGGTGCTGCAACTGGTATTTGAGTCCGGACTCAAGGCGACCTTTGTGATGTGAGCATGAGACGGAATCAGCAAATCGGAACCATGCGCGAGCGGTTCCAGAGCTATCTCGCGCAGGAGCGCGAAGACACCATTCTCGCCTCCTTGCGGCACTGGACCGAAGATCCTCTTAAGCCGCGGACCGAGAACGGCAGGTTTCGCTTGAACCCCGTTCTGCTATTGCTGGCTGTGCTAATCACTTTCAGCGCGGGCAGCTTTTTGTTCTTCAGCTTTGTCCATCCATGAAACCGGAAAACGAATATCGTCTTGGCCGCAGGGCCTATCATCGTGATCAGGAAGAAAGCCTCGGACTCGTCTTAGTTCTGGGTACGCTGGTTGTGGTTGCGGCCGGCTCCTACATCTTGGTCGCGCGTTATCACCTGCGCACATCGCAATTGGTAGAGGGCGGACTCTACCTGCTCTTTGCGTCAATTGGGTGCATCGCGGTTGCCTGGTACGTGATCACCCTGCCGCGCCGCCGCGAAACCGCTTGGCCTCACCCTCCTTTATATATATCCCCGGAAAAAGACCGAAAGACGATCCAGTCTGCCTACGACCAGAACGCAATCGTTCTCGGCTATGACGTGCACGGAAAGCCGTGGCTCTGGCCCGACGCAACTCGCGTCATGCAATCGGTCGTATTCGGGGCCACTGGTTCGGGCAAGACAACACTGCTCAAGAACATCATCACCCAAGACCTCTTTCGCGTCGTTGGTCCGGCAAATGACCGGCGCCGGCTACCGATGCTGATATTCGACGGCAAGGGCGACCAGGAGTTCCTTTCTGATTTACTCCCAGCCATTGAGACTGCGGGCCGAATGCACCAACTACGAGTGTTGAACCCTTCCCGTCCGGATATTTCCGTTCGTTATAACCCGTTCTTCAGCGAGCACGGTCTCTACCAGGAGCACGCGAACTTCGTCTTTGAATCATTCGATCTCAAGGAAGACTTCTTTCACGGTCATCAGGCCACTTATCTAAGCGACCTCGTGCGAGTGCTGGCGCACACCGGCAAGCGCTTCAACATCCATGATGTGCTCGTACTAGCCCTGGACGAAAGGATTCTGAAAGAACAAATCGCGATCGCCCGCAGCCGGCTTTCCACGCAGGCTGGCGTGACTCACCAACGCGAGCTCAATCTTGAGATGTCCATTCGGAACCTGCAGCAGTCCTTCGAAGACCGGGATCGCGTGCCGAAAATTCAAGGGCTTCTCAACGAACTGATGACCTTTCTGGAGGACGATCTTTCCGCCGTTACAGGGGCCTACGATGAGGTGCTGTCTCTGGATGAGGTCATCGAAAAAGATCTGATCCTGTTCGTCTCGCTCAACACCAACAAGAACTCAAAAGCCGTAACGGCTCTCGGCCGGATGCTCCTGCAAAACATGCAGCTCATCATCGGCAAGCGGTATGAAGACGAGCAGGAACGCCGCCGCCAGAACCGGCCGATGGTCAGCGTCATCCTCGATGAGTTTGCACCTTTCGCCTACTCGAATTTCGCGCAGATTCTCCAGACAGCGCGCGGCACCAACACAGCATTTCTGTTCGCATTGCAATCCCTGCCACAGCTTCTGACGGTCGGCCGTGGCTTCCGCGACGACGTGTCATCCGCCCCGAACACGACGATGTTGCTGCGCACGCGTGACGAGGAAACAGCCCAGTATTTCCTCAAAGCTTCAGCGCGTGTGCGGCAGAAGCGGCGCACACTAACCGTCCAGCGCACGGGTCTACTGGAGGAAAAGTATCAACCCGTTGGATTCGGAAGCGAGACTGATATCAAGGACACTCGTTCACAGGATGAGCACATCAAGAACCTGCCTGTAGGTCAGATGGAAATCCTGATGACAGATAATCGCCACGGGACGTTGCATTCGCACCTGCACGTACGCGTTCCCCGCAACTACAGCTTTCCGGGATTCGAGCCCAGCATCTACCCGAGACTCCATTCCGTGTCGCACGTTGAAGGCGCAAATTTGCGCTTCAAGGACACGAATTTGATTAGACAGCATGGCAAGCTTTCGATGAGAACAGGCAGGCTTACGTGGAT
>DASXJO010000162.1:0-4007 GCA_036497385.1 Candidatus Angelobacter sp.
ATTCTGGAAGAAAACTTCCACCACGCGCAGATAGATAAGGTGCGGATCGAAGAAACGATGCTTAACTCCTTCGAATATGCCGGGGGCAGGGAAATCCGCTACTAGGAGATTTTGGTGAAATCAGGAGCTGCTGTGAAGAAAATTGACGAAATTTCGCCGGTATCGGAGGTTAGTACGCAGGAGTTACTGCGTGAACTGCTGGTGCGTTTAGGCGAGGACCCCACGCGCGACGGCCTTCTGCGAACGCCGGAACGCATGCAGAAGTCTCTGGAATACCTGACCAAGGGCTATGATCAGGACGCCGATAAGGTGCTGCAGGGCGCACTTTTTGACGTGCCTTATGACGAAATGGTCATCGTTAAAGACGTTGAGATGTTCAGCCTGTGCGAGCACCATCTTTTGCCATTCTTTGGCAAAGTGCATGTTGCCTATATCCCAAATGGCAAGGTGCTGGGGTTGAGCAAGATTCCTCGCCTAGTGGATATTTTTGCGCGCCGCTTGCAAGTGCAGGAGCGCTTGACGGTGCAAATTGCAGAGACCATCCAGAATGCTATCAATCCCCAGGGAGTTGGAGTAGTGATTGAGGCGCGGCATCTGTGTGTGATGATGCGTGGCGTGGAGAAGCAGCATTCTGCTGCCGTGACGTCGCACATGCTGGGCACTTTCCGCACCGCGCAGAATACGCGCGAAGAGTTTCTTTCCCTGATTCGCAATGGCAAAAATGGAAATTCGTTCTAGTGCCGGCTAAGAACGAGGCGGAAAACAAAGTCGCTGTCATCACCGGTGGCGGTAGCGGTATTGGTCTGGCCATGGCGCGCACCTTTGTGGCCAGCGGCTATTCAGTGCTGATCACAGGCCGCGACCCTAAGCGCCTTCGTTCCGCAGCAGCCGAAATCTCAGCCGACGAAAAACAAGTCAGCGGCATTTCTTGTGACGTTCGCGATCCTGAATCTGTGGAGAAGCTCTTCCGCGAAGTCAGCAAACAGCACTCTACAATCGACGTGCTGATCAACAATGCCGGAATAGCCCACTTCCTCGCACCGGTGGATCAGCTATCGATTGAAACCTGGAGAGAGGTAATCGATACGAACCTGACTGGGACGTTTCTGGTCACACGCGCCGCGCTGCCGCTGATGCGCGCAGGCGGGACAATTGTGAACAATCTATCGGTGGCGGCATTGCAGCCATTTGCCGGCATGGCCGCATACAACGCGTCAAAGTTTGGCGCCCTGGGATTCACCCACGCGCTGCGTGAAGACCTGCGCAAGCGTGGCATCCGCGTGCTTGCGTTAATGCCGGGTGCTACGAACACTGAAATATGGGGCCAATTCTGGCCGGACGCGCCAAAGGAAAAGATGATCGCGGCGGAAACCGTGGCGCAAGCCGTGCTGCATGCGGTTTCAGCTCCAGCGAACACCGCTATTGAAGAGATCCGCATTGGGCCTGCGGCGGGCGTGCTCTAGGAAAACGCGAGGCAGCAACCATTTTCGATCAGCAATTCAATAATCTTCAAAGGCGTACACATTCTTCCGCGTAGGCATGAGCTGGATCAGCAATGCTCCGCTCACAAACCCGCCAACGTGCGCCCAAAAAGCCACGCCTCCCACAGGCCCCCTGGATTCCGCCAACACAGACGCAGCGCCACTCAAAAGATTGATGATGAGCCAGTATCCCAGCACCAGCCACGCGGGCAGCCAGAAGACGAAAAAGCCCCACCACGTTAGTACGCGTGCCCGCGGATAAAGAACCAGGTAAGCTCCCATGATGCCGGCAATCGCTCCGCTGGCCCCAACTGTGGGCACGGTTGAATTGAAATTAAAAATCAGGTGCGTGAGCCCGGCTGCGAGCCCGCACACAATGTAAAAAGCCAGATAGCGGAAGTGGCCAAGCCGGTCTTCAACGTTGTCTCCAAAAATTGCTAGACCCCACATATTCAGCAGCACATGAGGCAGGGAAGCGTGCAGGAACATGGAACTGAGAAAGGGTACAAAGGCCACGGAGGCCGGCAGGTATCCTTGCATCCATGCGCCCACATGCTCTGGAATGAACGCGAACTGCATCTCAAAGTCGGCCCTTGCGCGAGGTCCTCCGGAAACCTGCAATGACCACTCGAACAGAAATATTGCAATGTTCAGTAGGATAAGAAAGTAATTGATAAACGGTGTTGTCGATCGGGGAGCGTCGTCTCGGATGGGGAACATGCGGTGGCAGCTTCTTCAGTATGATGCTTGATTCAACGGAGTTACTCAAGTGGACGCGGTATTGATAGTGGACAAACCGGCCGGGATGACTTCACATGACGTGGTGGCGCGCGTACGCCGGATCATCGGCGAAAAGTCCGTGGGCCATCTTGGCACGCTGGATCCCATGGCGACTGGCGTCCTGCCGCTGGTTCTGGGCCGCTTTACCCGTCTGGCACAGTTTTATAACGATGCCGACAAACGCTATGAAGGCACGATTCGCTTTGGCTGGGCGACCGATACGTATGACGCTGAAGGTCAACCTGCCGGCCCTAAACAATCTGTCGAGATTTCAATGCAGCAGATCGTAGATGCTGCCGCGGAGTTCATCGGCGAAATCTCTCAGTTTCCGCCGCCCTTTTCCGCCAAGAAAATTGCGGGAATTCCCGCCCATCGGCTGGCGCGCAAAGGGCAGCCTGTGGAGTTGAAGCCCAAGCAGGTCGAAATCAAGGAGCTGGAGTTCTACCATTGTGACGGTCAGACCGTTTGCTTTCGCGCCTGGGTCAGCTCCGGAACATACTTGCGATCACTGGCGCACGACCTGGGCAAGAAACTGGACGTAGGCGGACATCTTGCCGCGCTTAAACGGACAGCTGTCCGCGAATTCACGATCGACGAAGCCCATACCCTGGAAGAATTGGAACAGGCCCGGGCCACCAACACGCTTGACGAGCTATTTCTCCATCCCCGGTTGGTGCTTCCGGAATTTCCAGCGGTGGTAGCGTCGCCCGAAAGTGCCGCCAGAATCCGACATGGGGGCGCGGTCAACCTGCCAGAATTCAGCAAATCGGCCATGGTCCGGGTGTTTGCCGGACAGAGGGAACTGCTGGCTATTGCGCGTCGTGTGGCTGGGACGTTGTTCCAACCTAAGGTAGTACTTCACGGTTGATGCGTCCGGCTCAAGGACTCTAGGGGTGAACATGCAAAAATTGTTGTTCTTTCCCGTCTTAACTTGAAGGACAAAAAGCTCCTAGGGCAATTATGCCGGTCTGTGAGCAATTTGGGGATGGCATTGTCGGCGAAGTTGCTGGTAACGACGCTTGGCCGGTCACATTCCAGCCAGAAGGGCGTCCAGGCTCGATCCCTTGCTCGTATTCCTGTACGAAATGACCGCCAGGCACACCAAATGCGCTTGAACATTGGACGATATTCAATGTCTGATAACAGATATTATGTAAAATAAGATAAATGCTGTCATCGGCGTAAGGGTTCTGAGTGCCTCAGCCGGAAAAGTTATCTTTGCTCCTGAATCGCCTCTTCCCCGCGAAGGATAGCCTTCAAATCTGATCGAAACCGCTCCAGCGTGGCAATCCGCTCTGGTGTTGCTTCGATCACTTCTTGTTTATGGACGAAGACCTTGCGGCCTCCTCGCTCCACCAGAGGGCCAAGGCTTTCGCCCATGCGCCAGCCGACATTGCCAAGAATCTGCAAACCGTCGGGCCCGGGGACAAGAAATGCCAGACAGCCGTCGCGGAGGACGCCGATGGCTTTAGGAAACTGGTCAAAGGTTTGCAGGTCAAACCCTGCCACATAGAGGCGCTGGAGTTGTTCTTCAGGAAGCATGGGCGAGTTGCCGATCAGTAATCCAGATTGACCCAACTCTATTTACCGCAAAAGCACGTCAAGGACGCGAAGAGATAAAAATTCTGAATGCAGTGCTGACGCCTGAGCGCAGATCTCTACATCTTGTAGTGGCCCAGATCCTCGTCGTTCAGCCCTTCCAGCCACTTACGCAGATCGTCAGAAGAGATTTTGTCGGCAGCGGTG
>DASXJO010000163.1:0-6838 GCA_036497385.1 Candidatus Angelobacter sp.
GGGACTGTATGCTGCGAATGAAGAGAATGGGGCGTGGAGATTTTTAGTCGAGGACCGTCCCGTGAACGTACTGGTATTGCTTGCGCAGGATGGCGACCGTTATCTGCGTGACTATGTTCTCCCACCCAAAGTGATTCAGGATCATTGGAAGAAGTTTGCGCGCAACGATGGTCGTGTCGAGATCGTGCTGAAAAAAGGTTCGACCGGCGTTGCGCTGGCGTCCGGCGAAAGCGAGCTGCCCATCCAGCAATACGCGGGCGATTACAGCGCGTTACAATAACTAAACCGAATTTCCTATTAGAACTCCCTGAAGCGACACGCTAGAGGACACATTCTCGGGTCCTTCGATGCGCCCTCGCTCCCTTCGGTCGTTCGAGATTGCTCAGGATGAACTGATGAAGGGAGCATCGCCTTCTTGATCCTCAATGTAGCGGTTTAAAAAAGACATGTAATCCACAGCTCTGCCATCGGCAAGGGCAGCCAATAACATTTAGAATTGGGTGGTTGCAAGACGCAGCCGAGGGCGGCTGCTGTCCACGATTTTTGTTGATTAGCGAACGCGGCTGCGCTCTACGGACTTGAAGGAATCGGGAACTTAGTTTTCTCCGCTTCCTGTGTTCCTCTGTGTTTCAGCAATTTTGGTTTATTGATGGCAGAAATCTCACAATCCGCGAAGCCGCAGACGAATGAATTTCCATTCTCGGTGAGCGTTGGCCAGGTCTATGACGGCCCGCTTGATCTGCTGCTGGACCTGGTCCGCAAGCAGGACATTGATATTTATGACATTCCCATCGCCAAAATCACAGCGCAGTATTTGGGCTATGTGGAAAATTTGAAGCACCTGGACGTGGATATTGCGGCGGAGTTCATTTACATGGCTTCCCTGCTGATCCACATCAAAAGCAAGATGCTGCTGCCGCGCGATCCTGAGGCGGCCGAGGGCGAGCAGGAAGACCCGCGCGAAGAGCTGGTGCAGCGGCTGCTGGAGCATGAAAAGTTTAAGAATGCCGCGCAGATGCTGATGCAGAAGCAGCAGATTGAAGAGGCGGTGGTCAGCAATCCTTCAATGAAGGAGTTTAAGGACGCGGAAGGCACCGAGCCGGAGCTGGCTGCCGACGTAGTTGACCTGGTGCGTACGTTTCAGCAAATACTCGACCGGGCCAAGTCGCGTCCAATCCTGGAAGTGAATGAAGAGACGGTCACGGTGGGGCAGATGATTGAATTTTTTCGCCGACGCCTGTTGATGGAAGACCGTCCGATTCCGCTGAAACGGCTCTTGCAGCACGTCACTTCACGCCATGCACTCATCTCATCTTTTTTGGCGCTGCTGGAACTGGTGCGTCTACAGGCCATCCTGCTGCGGCAGGAAAGAGTTTTTGGCGACGTACTGATCAAGAAGCACGCAATGTTTGACACCGTAATGGGCGAAGGCGCCGCTATCCGCGATGATTGGCGATAGGATTGGGTACGAGAGGAGAGCGCGATGTCATGGTGGAATCGTTTACAGAGCAAGCCAGCCGCGCCTCCTCCGGTCCGTGCCACTCATACCATCCAGCTCAACCTGGCAGGATGGAATGAAGAGCCGTCAAAAGATGAGCTGCGCTGCTGGCGCGGCCCTCATGGCGATGTAATGACACTGGCGGTTTTAGGGAGCTTTATGGATTTTCCCTCGCCATTCGACGCGGCAGCCTGGCAGAAATGGGCGCGCGATCTGGCGAAGAGCCGGCAGGGCGGTTTGATTGAGGTACGCAAGGCCGGCGATGCCATTGCGGTAATTTATAAACAGCTAAAAAGACCTGCTTATGTTTTCACGGGTATGTTGATTACTCTTACCTCCGAGGCATCTCAGGTATGGACGGTGGTTAGCCAGGAATACGGAAGAACGGGAGTGCGCGAAGCCCTGATTACGGGCGAACTTTTTGAATCAGGAACGTATACGATTAAAGATTACCAAGATTCCTTCGCGCATGATCCGTATGATCCCAGCTATCTTGGAGTGGATCGGAGCGTGCTTCGGTTTGTTTCTGATGACGAGAAGTATGATGAACGTTTTCCGAATCATCCACTAACCAGAGTCAGACAAATCCTGGCGGCGCTGCCAGAGTCAGTAGTTCTGCGCGTCATATAGATCGTTACATCACCAAGATGGGACGGTCAGTAGAATATAGAAATCATCGAATGTCTATTAAAGCCAAAGTCGAAGCAATTATTTATGCGGCGGAAGATCCCATCACGCTGGACCAGATGGCCTCGCTGCTCAAAGACGATCTGCTAGCGCTCAAGACGGCTTTGCCGACTGCTGAACCGCAATCGGCAGATGAAGTGCCACCCCCGCCGGGGAATGCCGAAGATCACCTGGGCGCGGTGGAAGAATCCGCGCCGCAGCCACCGGCGAAGAAAGCCAAGGAAAAATCCGAAAAGGTGGAACTGCGCGGACTGTTACGGCCCTACCTGGACGAACTGATCGCCGACTATGCGAATCCGGAGCATGGATTTGAAATCCGCGAGGTGGCGAGCGGCTACCGCATGTCAACGAAGCCGGAGCACCATGACGTGGTGCGAGCATTCTCAAAGAGTTTGAAGCCTCCGATTCGTCTCTCTTTGCAGGCCCTGGAGACACTTGCCGTGATTGCCTATAAACAGCCGGTGACGGTCCCGGAAATCAGCGATATCCGTGGCGTGGACGCAGCCGGAGTGATCGGCACGCTGCTGGAACGCAAGCTCATTACTACGGCGGGAAGAAAAGCCGTGGTCGGGCGGCCGATGCTGTACAAGACCACCAAAGATTTCCTGATGCGCTTTGGCCTGCGGGATCTGAGCGAATTGCCCAGCCTGGAAGAGTTTGAAAAGCTGGCAGCGGGCGAGCTGCAGGATGAACTTTTTGATTCCGGCGACAGTCCTGTTGCAGTGGCCGACGCGACTGGAACCCCGGGTGAGGATGGCGGCGTGGAACAATTGGAAGAAGACAGAGCCGAAGTCCCGCAGAATGTGACCGAGCCAACTGTTTCATCCGATCCGGAACACAATAAAGCCGACGAGCAGGTGGCCGACCAGATTGCCTCTGAAAGCACAGGCGGCTGAAAATGCCTGCAGAGCGTTTACAGAAAATCATTGCCGCCGCTGGGGTCACTTCGCGCCGTAAAGCCGAAGAACTAATCACGCAAGGCCGTGTGAGCGTGAACGGCCAGACTGTCACAGAGCTCGGCACTAAAGCCGATCTGCAAAAAGACCATATTAAGGTCGATGGCAAGCTGTTGCAGGGCGCGGAGCGCCACGTTTATTTGCTGCTCAACAAGCCAAAAGGTTATGTAACCACGGTGACCGATCCTGAGCGCCGCCCAACGGTAATGGACTTGATTAAAGGCGTGGGGGCGCGCATTTATCCCGTGGGAAGGCTTGACTGGTCAAGCGAAGGGCTGCTGCTGCTGACGAATGACGGAGAGCTGGCTGCCAAGCTCACACATGCTTCGTCGCACGTGCCCAAGACTTATCTGGTAAAGGTTGCCGGGCGCGCCAAGGAAGAAGGAATCGAAAAGCTGCGGCGCGGAATCAAGATTGGCGCCAAACCGGGGCCGCGCCGAATGGAGACCATCCACACTGCGCCGGCACAGATACGCCTAGTGAAGGACGCCGAAAATCCCTGGTATGAAGTGACATTAATCGAGGGCAAGAACCGGCAGATACGGCGCATGTTTGAAGAGATTGGCCATCACGTAGAAAAAATTAAGCGCGTGCGTTATGGTCCGCTCACGCTGGACGTTGAGCCGGGCCAGTTCCGCGAATTAAAGCCGGGAGAAATTGCTGGCCTGAAGCGCGCGGGACGAGGCGACAAAGCGCAAACACCCGAACGCAAGCTGCCATCGCGAAGCAGAGCCAGCGCGCGGCGCAGTGAACACCGCCGCGAACGAAAACCAAGCTGGTAATGTTCTTCATCAAGCCAAGATAAAACTATCAACTGCGGCCCGTGCAGATAGCGAAGCAACTCTGCTTGTGATACAAACTTCTGTTATCCGTTGTTCTCCGATGAAAAAGACTCTTCTCGATCAAATCCCCGAACACATACGCGCGCTGGCCGGATACGTGCCCGGAAAACCTTTGCGGCAGGCACAGTCGGAGTCCGGCGTGGCAATGATCAAACTGGCGTCGAATGAAAACCCGTTTGGGCCGTCTCCGCTGGCGCTGGAGGCCATTCGAGAAGCGGCAGCCGAGGTGAATCTTTATCCGGATAATGACGCCAGTGAGTTGCGCGAGGCGCTGGCGGCGCGGCATCGACTGGCGGCGGAACAGATCTTTATTGCCGATGGCTCGCTGGGAATTCTGGACGTTGTGGCGCGAACCCTGCTTGTGCCGGGGACGAACTGCATCAGCAGCGAACGGTCGTTTATCAGCTATCCGATGATCACGCGCAGTATTGGCGCACGGTTCATTGAAGTGCCGATGCGCAATGACGCTTACGATCTGGACGCAATTGCGGCGGCCATCGATGAACAGACACGCGTGGTTATATTGGCAAATCCAAATAATCCCACCGGCACTATGTTTGACGCGGACGCCACGGAAGCTTTTCTTCAAAAGGTCCCGGAGAACGTGCTGGTAATTCTGGATGAAGCGTATTCCGATTTTGCCGAGTATTTTGCGCGCCAGCGTGGCATCACGTATTCACGCTCATTCGATTACGTGCGTGCAGGCAGAGCGAACGTGCTGGTGTTGCGGACTTTTTCCAAGGCACACGGCTTGGCAGGAGTGCGGCTGGGATATGCATGCGGGAATCCGGAATTACTGCGGTTTTTTGCCCGGGTACGAAATTCTTTTTCCGTCTCTGTGGTGGCGGAAGCCGCGGGATTAGCGGCGATCCGCGACGCGAGTCATATCCGCAATACGGTGGAAAACAACGCTGCGGGCGCGGCATGGCTAATGGAACGATTCAAGGAGCTTGGCGTCAAAGCAATTCCAACAAGCGCGAACTTTATTTACTTTACAGTAGACGAAGACGCGAACGCGTTTACCAAACGCATGCAGGCCGAAGGCGTGATTGTCCGCTCGCTGGCGCCGTGGGGCGCGCCGAACGCGATACGCGTGAGCATCGGAACGCCGGAACAGAATGAGACTTTTATTCGAGCGTTGAAAAAGCTGGTGGCGCAGACGGTAACGCCGTGAGCTGGATTTGGTAATTGGGTAAATTGGTAATTTGGTAATTGAAGATTGAGCCGATGGCTTCCTCCACCTGGAGCACCGCAGCAACACTGGGACGGCGCAACGTGCTTGCGTCCGTCGGCATGGTGCTGGTGGCGGTGTTTATTGTCTTTGCGCTGTTCGCGCCGTGGATTGCGCCGCAAAATCCCAGCAACATTGACTTGCCGTCGCGCCTTCAGCCTCCCAGCGGCTCACATTGGTTTGGTACTGACGAGCTTGGCCGCGACATCTTTTCCCGCGTGATTTACGGCGCACGCATCTCCATGCTGGTGGGCAGCAGCGTGGTAGCAGGGTCGCTGCTGCTGGGGCTGATCTTGGGATCGATTGCCGGCTATTACGGCGGATGGGCTGATAAGTTTTTCAACGTGATTGTGATGAACGCGTTCCTTTCGTTCCCCGGTATTTTGCTCGCGATTGCTTTTGTGGCTTTTCTGGGGCCGGGGATTTTCAACCTGATCCTGGCGCTCTGCATTGGTGGATGGGTGGGTTACGCTCGGCTGGTGCGCGCGCAGGTGCTGGCGGTGAAGGAAAAAGAATTCGTTGAGGCGGCGCGGGCTCTGGGCGCGAGCGACTGGAGGATTGTCACGCGGCACATTCTGCCCAACATTATTCAGCCGGTGATTGTGCAGGCCGCAATTGGAATGGCGGGAGCCGTATTGGCAGAAGCAACGATGAGCTTTCTTGGGCTGGGAGTTCCACCGCCGACGGCAAGCTGGGGATCGATGCTCAATGATGGCCGCGCACATCTTTTTGACGCGCCGCACCTGGTGCTCTTCCCTGCTCTGGCCGTGATGCTAGCGGTGCTGTCATTCAATTTTATTGGCGACGCGCTGCGGGACTATATGGACCCGAGGTCGCGGATTGAAGCGGGACTGTGAATCTTCACCACGGAGACACGGAGAAGAATTCTGAGAAGACAGGCTGGGACAGGTGATCGTCGGCATAATCTCTGACACGCATGGGCTGCTTCGTCCGGAAGCGGTGGAGTTGCTGCGGGGGTCGGAGCACATCATTCATGCGGGCGATATTGGCGCACCGGAAATCATTCCAGAACTTGAGAAGATCGCGCCGGTGACGGCAATCCGCGGGAATGTGGATACGCAGGCTTGGGGGCGAAAGTATGCGGAGACAGAAGTGGTCGAACTGGGCGGCGTCTTTCTTTATGTGATTCATGATGCGAATGCAATTGATCTGAATCCTAAAGCGGCGGGATTTGCGGCGGTGATCAGCGGGCATTCACATAAACCAAAACAAGAAGTCAAAGATGGCGTGCTCTATTTCAATCCGGGCAGCGCGGGGCCGAGAAGATTCAAGCTGCCGATTAGCGTGGGGAGATTGGTGATTATGGAGGGGAAGGTGAGCGGGGAGATTCTGGAAATTTAATCTTCACCACTGCGATTTAATCTTCACCACGGAGGCACGGAGACACGGAGAAAACCGGGAATGTTCAGAAGGCATATCAAAACTTGAAAGTAGGTGCATGGTTTCATTCGGCAATGCATCTGACGTGTGACTCCAAAATCGGTATTACTCCGTGTCTCGGTGCCTCCGTGGTGGATGTTCTGCTTTGTCCGATTTAACATGACGGCTTGACTCAGCAGAGTGGTCCCACGGCCGCAACCGGCGGCTGCCGTATACAATTCTT
>DASXJO010000164.1:0-10246 GCA_036497385.1 Candidatus Angelobacter sp.
CACGTACGGGGAAATCCCGACTACACAGCGCAACAGAAGGCCGATCCGAATCCCATTCAATGGTACTGGCGGGCGCTGATCACGGACATGAATGAGTGGGTCAAAGACGGCAAGCAGCCGCCTGTAAGCACCTATCCCAGAATCGCGGACAAGACACTCGTCCCGCTGGCTCAATGGACATTCCCTAAAATTTCTGGCGTCAGCACTCCGCATGAGGTGAGCGCGGCTTACCATCTTGATTTTGGACCTCAGCCCAAACGGACCCCTCCTGGAACTGTTCAGATGGTCACAATTGAGCCGCCGCGGGTGGGCAATCCAGTTGGCGTGCTAGTTCCACAGAGTGACGCAGACGGAAACGACTTGGGCGGCGTGCGACTGCCTGAGCTACAAGTTCCGCTTGCTACTTATACAGGATGGAACTTGCGCGATCCGAGCATCGGCGCGCCGGATCAGCGCGTGAGTTTTCTGGGATCGTGGATTCCCTTGGCAAAGACTGCGGAAGACCGCAAAAAATCAGGCGATCCTCGTCCGTCAATTGCCGAGCGTTATCCGTCGCAAGAGGAGTACATGGGCAAGTTTGAGCAGGCTGCCAAAAAACTCATTAAGCAGCGGTTCCTTCTTCAGGAAGATTTGCCGGCGATTCTGGAGCGGGGCAAATTGGAATGGAAGACGATTGCGGGAGAGTAGTGTATGTACGGAATACGTGCGCTGCCCGGTCGGACAGCATATCCGTTTATCGAGCAAACTTATTCCCACCAACTGGAGATGGTGCGGCCTTCCTCCTTTGGATTAGTCGAGTCGCCTTCGCTGCCGGATGGTTATGCCCTGCGCCAGCTTCGCAGCGGTGATGAGGTCCCGTACGACGATCTCTTCCACCTGGCTTTCGCCGATGAAGGCCGATTCCAGGAAACGATTGAAAGGACATTACCTGGCGGCTTCTTTGTGGTTGAGCACCTTGCCTCGCATGAGCTTGTAGCTTCATGTGTGGCTATGCGCGGCAGTAGTTCACCTCGTCACGTTCAAGGGCAATTGGGTTGGCTTGTCACTGATCCGTCACATACGCGAAAGGGCCTGGGGACGGTCGTCTCCGCATCGGTGACGAACCGGTTAGTTGCTGAAGGCTACAAACGCCCATTTCTTGGAACGGAGGACTTTAGGATTGCCGCAATTTCAATTTACCTTAACCTTGGATGGCGTCCTCACATTTACCGCGACGATATGGAGCCGCGCTGGCGGAGCATCTATGGTTGCCTGGGACGCGAGTTCATGGAAGACTGACACCCAATCGATCTCTCACGATTTGTACAACAACCCTCTGTTTGCGATATGATTCGCGGTCAGCCTTCCTATTACCCGCAGGAGTATTCCCAATGAAGACAATGTTCAAAATGATTTTTGTTTTGGTCCTGGCGCTGTGCGTTCCCGCGCTACTCATAGCCCAGAGCAAGACCGGCGATCGCACCAAAAAGAGCGGCAGCGGAAACGCGCAAAAGCCCGCAGCAAAGTCGGACAAAAAAACGTCCGATGATGCCGAGAAAGAAGCCAAGTCCACCACGCCGACAAAGCTTGAGGACAACAAGAGCAAAGACCCGCTGGAAAACGTTAAGTTCCGTAACCTGGGGCCGGCGGTTGGCGGTGGGCGCGTAACAGCCGTCGTTGGCATTCCCGGCAGGCCCAACGTCTATTACGTGGGCGCAGCGGGCGGCGGCGTCTTCATGACTCAGGATGGCGGTCTCTCCTGGAAGCCGATCTTTGAGAAGGAATCCACGGCTTCCATCGGGGCAATTGCGCTGGCGCCTTCCAATCCCAACCTGATCTGGGTAGGAACAGGCGAAAAAAATATCCGCAATGACGTGATTACCGGCAAGGGCATCTTCTTCTCCCCGGACGCAGGCGCCACATGGAAGCACATGGGCTTGCGCGACGCGGGACAGATCTCAAATATCGCCATTGATCCGCGTGATCCGAACACCGTATTCGTCGGCGTGCTGGGGCATGCCTGGGGACCGAACGCAGATCGCGGCGTCTTCCGCACCACGGATGGCGGCAAGACATGGCAGAAAGTTTTGTTTGTCGACGAAGACACAGGCGCAAGCTCGCTGATCATGGATCCGGGCAATCCCATGGTGTTGTTTGCGGGAATGTGGCGCGTGCGGCGTTATCCCTGGGCGCTTGAATCAGGGGGAACCAGCGGCGGAATTTTCCGTTCGACCGACGGCGGCGATACATGGAAGAAGCTCACAGAAGGCCTGCCGACAGAGCCTACAGGCCGCATCGGTCTGGGTGCTGCGCCGACGAATCCACGCCATGTTTATGCGCTGGTGGAAAACAAGAAAGGCACGCTCTACGACACCAATGATCTGGGCGACCACTGGAAGATGGTGAGCAACAACCACAATCTTGCGGCGCGCGGATTTTACTTCAGTGAACTTGAGGTTGCGCCGAATGACGAGAACAAAGTCTATTTCATGTCATTCAACGTAATGGTGTCTGAAGATGGCGGCAAGACTGCGCGCAACACCAGCCCCCGCGTGCATGTTGACCATCACGCACTGTGGATTGATCCGGAGAACCCGAACCGCATCATCAATGGCAATGATGGCGGCGTTTACGTGAGCGGAGACGCAGGAAAGAGCTGGCGTTATCTGGATAACCTGCCGATCGAGCAGTTCTATTCCGTAGCGGACGATGACGAAACCCCTTATAATCTCTGCGGCGGCTTGCAGGACAACAATGGCTGGTGCGGACCTTCAAACAGCCTGAGCCGCGGCGGCATCAGCGGCTTTGAGTGGTACACCGTGACCGGCGGCGACGGAGAATATGTTGTCCCAGCGCGCGGCAAGGGCACGCACGTGGTTTATACGGATTCGCAAAATGGATCGATCCAGCGCGTGAGCAATGAGACGGGCATGTCGAACTTCATCCGTCCGTATTTGCAGGGCGTGCAGTCGATGAAGCCATCTGACTTGAAATACCGCTTTAACTGGACTTCACCCATAGCTGTCTCCATGACGAATCCGAATGAAGTTTACCTTGGCGGCAACGTGTTGTTTCATTCTACTGACGGAGGCAAAACCTGGAATCCCATCAGCCCGGACCTCACGCGCAATGACAAGACCAAACAGCAAAGCAGCGGCGGGCCGATTTGGCTGGACCTGAGCGGCGCGGAGACGGTCGGCGCAATCCTGTCCATCTCGATTTCACCAGTGGACCCGAAAACGATTTGGGTGGGCACTGACGACGGCTTGGCACAGGTTACGCACGATGGCGGACAAAACTGGACCAACGCCACAGCCAATATCGCAAACCTGCCGCAATGGGGCCGCCTGCAACAGATTGAGGCTTCACCCAATGATGTGAATAGCGCCTATATGGCAGTGGATTTTCACGAAGTAGAAAACAACAAGCCGTATGTTTATAAAACGCATGATGGGGGCAAGACGTGGACTTCAATCGCAGCCGGCCTGCCGCAGGATGATCCAGCCCGCGTGATCCGCGAAGACCCTAACAAGAAGGGCTTCCTGGTCCTGGGCACTGACACCACCCTGTTCTATTCCAGTGACGATGGCGCGCACTGGACACAGATCAAGAGCAACTTCCCCACCGCCTCAGTCTATGACCTCAAGTTCATCAAGAAGTCACATGACCTGGTCGTGGCAACGCACGGACGCGGTCTCTTTGTAATGGACGACATTACTCCGCTGGAAGAAAGCGGCGCGGAATTGGCCCGTAGCGACTTCCATCTGTTCCCGCTTTCTCCAGCCGTGAACTGGCATAACTGGAGCAAACACGGGTTTGCCAGCGGTGGATATGTGGCTCCCAATCCGATGAACGGCGCGGTAATCACCTACTGGCTGCCAAATGAAATAAAAGAGCCTGCCGGTACTCCTCCCAAACGGAAATTGAACGGCGAGACAGCGGTAAAGATCACGGTGACTGACAGCAGCGGGCAGGTTGTCCGCACCATGTATGGGCCAACGAAATACGGCCTCAATCGAGTGGCGTGGAACTTGCGTTATGACGGACCCAAGAAGCTGAACTTCCTGCCTCCTCCGGAAGGACTGGATGACCAGGATTTCTTCTTTGATCCCAGCATCGGGCCTAACGCGCTGCCCGGCACATACAAAGTGGCAGTAACGGTAAACGGTAAAACTGAAACGCAGACGGTCGATGTCCAGACCGATCCGCGCTTTAAGTTTGATCCTGAAGGGATGCGGGCGCAGCTAAAGCTGGGCCTGGAATTGCGCGATGAAGTCTCAGCACTGCATGAAGCCCTAAACCGGCTCAATGGGCTGCATAAGCAGATCACCAGCCTCCAAGAGCTCCTGGCTAGCGATGAAGGTCAAGAAGGCGCTGCAACCAATGTCTCCTACAAACCAGTATTGGACGAGGCGCGGGCGCTGGACAAGAAGATAGCGTCCATTCAGGACCCGCTCTACAACAATGATATTCAACCCGGCAGTCAGGACGACATCCATTATCTGCAACGGTTCCAGAACCGTCTGCAGGGAGTAATGCGCGGTGTGATGGGTGGTCCAGGAGAAGCGCCGAGTCCCTTGCTGGTTGAGGAAGCGGCTGAGGTTCGCAAGGAACTGGAGACTCAACTAGCCCAGGTGAATACGTTCCTGACCACTGAAGTCACAGCGTTTAACAAGAAAGCGGCGGAGCATGGCTCAAGCACGCTGTTCGCGGGCGGACCAATCCAGATCAAGCAGGGCGCGGGCGCAGCATCAAGCGCCAGCTCCGGCAATCAGGACGAAGAAGACGACGATCAGGATTAGCTCAGAGCAGTTTCAAATTAAAAGGCGCGGCCGTTCGGTCGCGCCTTAATTTTTGCTCGAAAGACGTAGACGGCACTTCCTTTTGTATCTCTTTCTGTCTGGATCATGTGGGGGTTTTGTACAATTGCATGAACTTTAATCAACATCAGATCGTTGGCTAACGAAAGCATTCCCAGATACGTCTATAAAAATTAATCACCCCTAAAGCCAGCGCAAAGGTCAGGCCTGAACCCTGCAACAATCTGAAGGAGCAATCAAGTGAGCGTACAACGCAACATTCTGGCAAGTTTCGTTTGTTTCATCGCACTCAGCGGATTCGCCCAGACCGCTGACGAGTTAGTGGCGAAGAACCTGCAAGCCAAGGGCGGACTGGAGAAGATCAAGGCGATCAAGTCTGTTCGCATGACCGGTGATTTTGATGCCGGAGGATTCAAGGCCGTCGTGGGCGAACTAAGCAAGCGTCCTGACATGATAAAAGAAACTTTCACCTTGCAGGGAATGACCCAGGTCCAGGCCTATGACGGATCGAACGGGTGGCAGATCTCGCCGTTCGGCGGGCGCAGAGATCCGGAAATGCTGGGTGAAGATGACGTTCGCGGCCTGGCCGAGGATGCAGACTTTGACGGGCCCCTAGTGGACGCCGCAGCCAAAGGCAACAAGATTGAATACCTGGGCCACGACCAGGTGGATGGCGATGATGCTTACAAATTGAAAGTCACGCTGAAAAACGGAGACATTTTCTACTACTACCTTGACCCGGACACGTACATTGAAATCCAAATTGAAAAACAGCAGTTCATCCGCGGCTCGGTGCGTGAGAGCGTGACAATGCTGGGGTCATACAAGCCGGTGAATGGCGTGATGTATCCGTTTTTTATTGAGAGCGGACCCAAGAACAACCCGGACCGGCGTGGGAAAATCACCGTGACCAAAATGGAAGCGAACGTACCCGCCGAGGATAGCGAGTTCAAAATGCCTGCCGCTACGGTGGCGCCCCCCGCAGCTAAGCCCACACCAAAACAATGAGCGCGTAAAAACAACGTACTGGATATTTTGAGAGGAATTTCATAATGATGATTGCCCGCTATCGCTTTTCCCTTGTGCGCTCGACCGCTGTGGTTATTTTCCTAGGTGGGTTCTGCATGGCAGCCGCGGCCCAGGCGCCTGCGCCAGTAAAATACGATTCCGGCACCATCTCCGGCTTGGCGGCAAGAAACATAGGTTCAGCCACCATGGGCGGACGAATTTCCGCCATCGATGCAGTGGATGAAAACGGCAAAATCACGGTGTTTGTGGGTTCGGCCAGCGGAGGTGTGTGGAAATCCATCAATGGCGCCACAACTTTCCGGCCGGTATTTGACCGCGAGCCGGCACAGTCCATTGGCGCGGTGACCATCGATCCTTCAAATCACAAAAATGTCTGGGTGGGAACGGGTGAAAGCTGGACCAGAAACAGCGTGTCCATTGGCAATGGCATTTACAAATCGACGGACGGCGGCGAGAACTGGGCCAACACGGGATTGAAAGACTCAGAGCACATCGCGCGCATCCTGGTTGATCCAAAAGACAGCAACACGGTTTACGCCTGCGCCACTGGGCACTTGTGGAATGACAACGATGAGCGCGGCGTCTATAAGACAACTGACGGCGGCGCGAGCTGGAAGAAAGTTTTGGCCGGCGCGAACGGCTCAACCGGATGCGCGATGCTCTCCACGAACACGCAGGAGCCAAAAACAATTTATGCCGCCATGTGGGACTTCCGCCGCCAGGGATGGACATTTCGGTCTGGCGGGCCGGGTAGCGGGCTGTTCAAGAGCACAGATGGCGGCGACCACTGGACGGAGATCGCGCCCAGCAACACCCAGGGACTGCCGGAAAAACCCTATGGAAGAATTGCGCTGGCGGTAGCGCCTTCAAAGCCAAACGTGGTTTACGCCATGATTGAATCAAAGCAGAGCGCGCTATACCGCTCAGATGACGCGGGCAAAAGCTGGAAGAAGATGGATGCCAGCCAATATATGGTGTGGCGACCGTTTTATTTTGCCAATCTGATTGTCGATCCCAAGAATGAAAACAAACTCTTCAAAGTTGACTTGGTGCTGCTGCTCAGCGTGGACGGCGGACGCAGCTTCAGTTCCACGGCCAACACACATGGCGATAATCACACCGTCTGGATAGATCCAAATAACACCAACCAGATCTACGCCGGTGACGACGGCGGTTTTTGGAGCAGCACTGACGGTGGCACCCGGTGGGCACGCGCATGGAACCTGCCAACGGCGCAGTTCTACCACGTAAGCATTGATAATGCGGACCCGTATCACGTCTATGGCGGATTGCAGGATAACAGCACGTGGATCGGCGATTCATCGTATCCAGGGGGCATCACGAATTCGCGATGGGAAAATGTTTTTGGTGGAGACGGCTTCTGGGCATTCGAAGACCCGGCTGACCCGGATTATATTTACGCTGAGGCACAGGGCGGCGAAATAGGAAGGGTCAATCGCCATACGTTGAGCGGTCAGGGCATTAAACCGCAGCCCCAATACAACGAAAAGAAGCTGCGCTTCAACTGGAACACGCCAATCCACATGAGCCCGAATGAAAAAGGGACAATCTACATTGGCGCACAGTTTCTTTTCCGTTCGCGCGACCACGGCCACTCGTGGGAACGCATCTCGCCGGACCTTTCCACCAACAATCCGGAGAAGCAGAAGCAGGAGGAATCTGGCGGCATTACCGTGGACAACTCCGCGGCAGAGATGCATACGTCAATCTATTCAATCAGCGAGTCGCCAAAAAATGGCCAGTTGATCTGGGCCGGCACCGATGACGGCAACCTGCAGGTTACGCGCGATGGCGGAAAGCACTGGACTAACGTGGTGGACAAAGTCGCCGGGCTGGGCAAGAACTCGTGGGTTTCCACGGTAATTGCCAGCCGCTACGATGAAGGCACTGCATACGCGACTTTTGATCGCCATACTTTTGGCGATATGAAACCTTACGTCTACAAGACAACCGACTTCGGAAATACATGGACACCGCTGGTGAGCGATGCAAGCGGCGTGATTGGTTATGCGCACGTCATCACCGAAGACGCCGTTGATCCCAACCTGCTCTTTCTGGGAACAGAATTTGGTTTGTGGATCTCTATCGACGGCGGAAAGCAATGGGCGCAATACAAAGGCAGCGGCTTCCCTGCCGTAGCGGTCCGTGACATTGTGGTCCAGCCGCGTGAGTCTGACCTGGTCTTGGCCACGCATGGCCGCGGGATCTGGATCATTGATGACATTTCATCATTGCGTTCTCTCACTCCGGACTTGATGGCCAAAGACGCTGTTCTGCTGGATTCAACCAGTATTCAATACCTCAATGCCAGCGGCGGCTGGAATGAAGGGGAGGCCACGTTCTCCGGTCCAAGCCGCACTCAGGACGCGTTCATCACCTATTACCAGAAGAGCCGCCATATTTTTGGTGACATGAAGATTGAAATCATCGACCCTGACGGAAAATTAGTGGATACTATCGCGGGCAGCAAGCATCGCGGCATCAATCGGGCGACTTGGTCAATGCGGCTGAAACCACCCACCGTTCCGCCCGCGGCCAGCGCGGCATTCGGCGCTTCCACGGGACCGCGTGTCCTGCCGGGAACTTACACCATAAAAATGACCAAGGGCGATAAGGGTTACACGTCAAAGCTCAAGCTAGTGCTGGATCCGCGCGCGCCTTATAACGAACAGGATCGCCGCCAGCAGTTTGACCTGGCCATGAAACTTTACAAATCGATAGAACGCATGAGCTTTGCCGTGGACTCCATGGTGAACCTACGCGACACTGCCAATGCACGCGCAGCTAAACTGCCGGTCAATGATCCCTTGCGCAAGAATGTGCAGGGATTATCGCAACAGGCTGACGCGCTGCGCTCGAAGATTGTGGCCACCAAGGAAGGCGGCGCAATCACGGGTGAAGAGCGCATCCGCGAATACCTGACCACTGTTTATGGCGACGTGAATAACTACGACGGTAAGCCTACCAACTCGCAAGTTGAGCGCACCGACGCACTGGGCCGCGAGCTGGACGACGTGATCAAAGAACTGGATCAACTTACAGCCAAACAACTGCCGGCCATCAATTCCGGGCTGCAAAAGAAGAAGCTCGAGCCGATCCAGCCTCTAACACAGCAGCAATGGGAAAAAATGCACCAGGGAAACACCGGCTCGCAGCCGGGGATGATGGGAATGCGCGAGCGCGACTAGCGACAAAAGAGGAGGAGTTCCGGAACGGAGCTCCTCTTGGGTTTAAGCGCCTGCTTTATCAGCTCCCACATCGTAGTTCAGCGCTTCCAGACCGAGAAAGCGCGCGCCTTCCCCTAATTCTTCTTCAATACGCAGAAGTTGGTTATATTTGGCAATGCGATCAGTGCGCGACGCGGAACCGGTTTTGATCTGACCCGCGCCGGTGGCCACTGCCAGGTCGGCAATAAACGTATCTTCAGTTTCGCCGGAGCGATGCGAAATCACGGCCGTGTACGCATTCCGCCGCGCCATGTCAATTGCGTCCAGCGTTTCACTCACGCTGCCAATCTGGTTCACCTTGATGAGAATGGAATTGGCAATGCCTTCGTCAATGCCGCGGCTGAGACGCTCTGTATTTGTAACAAAAAGATCGTCGCCCACCAGTTGGATATGGTCGCCGAGTTCGTCCGTCATCAACCGCCAGCCTTTCCAGTCATCTTCGGCCAGACCGTCTTCGATGGAAACGATTGGATACTGCCGCGCCCAGTCAGCCCAGAAAGCTACCATCTCTTCCGACGACTTAGCCGATTTATCTGATTTCTTGAAAACGTATTTGTTGCTTGTCTTGTCGAAGAATTCGCTGGCCGCAGGGTCCAACGCAATGGATACATCAATACCTGCACGGAAACCGGCTTGCTGCATGGCTTCCAGGATCAACTCGATGGCTTCAACATTGGCCTTGAGCGACGGAGCAAAACCGCCTTCGTCACCGACTGCGGTGTTGTAGCCCCGTTTCTTCAGGACGGACTTGAGCGTATGAAAAATTTCGGCGCCCCATTGCAGCGCTTCAGAAAATGTTTCCGCGCCCACAGGCATCGCCATGAATTCCTGGAAATCCACGTTGCTATCGGCATGCGCGCCGCCATTGAGTATGTTCATCATGGGGACAGGCAAAACGCTGGCGCTCACGCCGCCAAGATAGCGGTAAAGCGGGGTCTTCATAGCATTAGCGCTGGCTCGAGCACAAGCCATAGACACGGCGAGAATGGAATTAGCTCCCAGCTTTGCTTTGTTCGGCGTGCCGTCCAGCTCGATCATCGTGTCATCAATGCGGCGCTGGTCCGCGGCATCAAGGCCTTGCAGAGAGTCAGCAATTTTCTCGTTGACGTTCGCCACCGCCGTTTGCACGCCTTTGCCCAGGTAGCGATGCTGGTCGCCATCGCGAAGCTC
>DASXJO010000165.1:0-9692 GCA_036497385.1 Candidatus Angelobacter sp.
ACCTGAAATCTTTCAACGCAACTCCAGTCAATAGCAGTTCAACCAGGCGGGCACGGATGATTGGCGGCGCAGCCACCGCGGCGGCAACCGCGGTGCTGGCGCTGATGGTGGTGCTCGACTTTAACGGCTGCTCTTCAGCCAACAAAAATGCGCAAACAAATCCCGCAAGCCAGAACGTTGCTGGACCGAATACGGCGAGCCCATCGGTGGCGACAAGCCAGCCCGTGGACCAACTGGAGAAGAAAGTGGAAGCGGTGATCGAGAAAAAGAAGACGATCAAGCGCGCTTCAGCCGCAACCTACAAGAACAGCGCTTACGGGATTTCATTCCGCTATCCCAAGACCTACACCATGCTGGTTCCGGACACGGACAACAAAGACTCAGCGTGGCCTGATCCGGTGGCGATGAACTTTGCCGAGCCCGGTGGCGAAACGCTGACCACGCTGGTGCTGCCGGGAACACGCGCTTCCTCATATTTTAAGACAAGCGTGAACAAAGGCCTGACTGCGGAGCAGTGCAGCAAGTTTGCTTCTGTGCCGGAGCCGGCAGAAGCCTCAATCAATCCGCCGGTGGACGCCGATGATGACTCCATTGCGCCAGTGAAAACGAACGTGCTGGGAGTGGAGTTTGCCAAAACGGAAAGCTTTACTGACCAGAGCGAAGCGCGCTACTACCATCATTTTGAAAACGGAGCATGTTATGAGTTTGCGCTGGGTGTGGAAGATGCTCCGGGGACAACGAAGCCGGTAGATCATCTGCAGGTGTTCGACAAACTGGAACGGATTATGACCACGGTGAAGATCAAGTCCGATCCAGTTCCGGTGGTGGCCACCAGCGATCCGGCGACGCCGACAGCGCCAGCCAGCAATCCTCAGCAGTAAGCGGGGAGTGCAATGGTAAAAAATCGCGGTGACACGCAGGCCAGGTTCTGAAAAGAGCCTGGCCGTTTTTATTCGGCCGCGAATGCGCGAATGAGCGCGATTCCGAGGAGTTTTCCCGCAGATTTGCGCAGATGAACGCAGATCGGGATTAAGCCTGCAACGGAAAAACTTGGCCGCGAATTGTGCGAAGAGACACGAATCGCCAAAAATATTGCGGTTTTTGTAAATGCACGAGGTACCAGGAATGACGTCAGGCGATCTTGCGCCGCACAACTGTCCGCCTTTTCGCTTTAGGACGAGACTTCTCCGAGACAGCTGTATCGACCACCGCACCGGGTAGAACGCGTTTGATTCGGCGCTTGGTTGATGTAGAGGCTCCAGCAAGGGTGTTCGGGCTATTACCGAACAAGGCAGTCATATAGGTGGCGCGGCATTCATCGGAACAGAAATGAACAGCGAGTGCTTCCACGGCCCGCGGACGGTCCCAGGAACTGGCAATTGAGATTTCACGGCGCGCGGAAGTCACGCCGATATTTTCTGCGGCAAAGCCGAGAATCCAAGTCTCGCCGTCCCCTTTCATGCGTCCGCAACTTTCACATTGAAAACGAACCATGGTGCACCCCCAAAATTGTTAGATGGAGAGAGAGCGCCGTGGTTTGCATTGGAACCAGCGGCAGCTTTGGAAAGTGCTATTTCTTTTTTATGGCCGGTGGGATTTATGCAGAAGCTCATGGCCGCGATCGCGGCGATGTCGATTTTTAATCAGCACCCAGCCTTCAGCGTTCAGCAAAAGAGATTTACCGCAAAGGACGCGAAGGTCGCAAAGGGAAATTCAATTTGATGGATTTTGTGTGCATTCTTTTAGCGCTTTGCGTCCGTCGGCATTCTTGGCGTCTTTGCGGTGGACCTGGTTGGTCAGCGACTGAGTGCTTACGCGGGCAAAAGAAAAGTTAGTGAACGCGGGAGCAGCCATCGCAGATCATCGCGAAGAGTACAGCCAGCGCGGCTGAGAGCAGGACCGTCCAGCCGATGCTGAGCGTCCATGTGCGCAACATGGGAATGAGGCTTTTATGGATTTGATTTTCATTGAGTCCTGAGCTGGTGTGCGACATGGCGTTTGGCCTCCGCTGCGGTGGCAGCGATATGAATAAAGCAGACGTAACGCCAATCGCTAAGTGGTTGATCCTAAGACGGTTGAACAAATCGAAAATAGCTTTGGATGTGGGCGGATTTCGACAATGCGGCAGAAGGCACACACTGGTAAATGCTTTGCGGGCAATTTCGTGGAATCGGAAGGCCACGAACTGAACCGTCAGTGGGCTGCCTCCGATCAGAAAAACTGCGGGATGTTTGCCGGGAGTTTCAGGTCTGGTGATGATCGCCTGATAGTTGGCGCGCGTCAATCTGGATGGTTTGGTGGAGCGTGATGGGGATTGGGCGAGGAGGGCAACGAGAGTAGCAGAAAAAGCAATCTTTTCACGGGAACAGGGTAGCAAACCTTGGCCTTTGGTCCCTGGGGCTGAATCTGCAGGCAGCTACTGACTGGAACTTCAGCAACAAGGAACTTAGTGAACGCTTGAGTATCCTTTGGTTTTCCGGGGCCAGGGCCTGTTTCGCGGGCGGTGCGCGGATTTGGACGGTGGTGCTCGATTTCGAACACTTGAATCAGCCCACCGTCCAGATTAGCTGCTTATTTTCAAATAGATAGGCGGCCATGGCCTTGGCAAAGCACATGCCACTATATTGCTAAACACGTGCCAATTCGGGGGATCGGCGCCGATGGCGCTAATGGTCCTCAAGCTACTCCCAGGAGACAAAATCTAAAATGACCAAACTGACCCAGGATTTCAGACATGGGTTGCGCGTTCTGCGCAAGAACCCCGGATTCGCGATTGTCGCAATACTTGTATTGGGGCTTGGCATAGGCGCCAACACCGCAATTTTCAGCGTGGTGAATGCAGTGCTGCTGCGCCCGCTGCCCTTCGCCGATCCTGACCGCCTGGTCCACGTCTGGCATGTGCCTCCGCAAAAGAGCTTTCCCGGGATGACCAGGTTCTCGGTGTCCACTGCAAACTTTGTCGATTGGCAGCAGCAGAACAATGTCTTTGAGAAGATGGCGATCTTTACCGGCGGTCGTATGAATCTGACAGGCGGCGATAAACCGGAGTTCCTGGGTGCAGCAAGAGTCTCGACAGACTTCTTCAACGTGCTAGGAGTTAAGCCTATTCTCGGCCGGACATTTACCGCCGAAGAAGAGCAACTCGGGCATGATCACGAAGTGATCCTCACACATGATTTCTGGCAGAGCCATTTTGCAGGCGATCGCGGAGTAGTGGGCCGCGCGATTACGCTCAATAACGAGCCGTACACGGTGATTGGTGTAATGGGGCCGAAGGTGAGCTATCCCGACTGGAAGCAGAAAATCTGGATGCCTCTGGCGTGGACGCCAAAGGAGCGCTCCAATCGAGGAGAGCACCACTCCATTGTGATTGCGAGGCTGAAGCCGGAAGTTGATCTGAGGCAAGCACAAGCGGAGATGACGACCATTTCCGAACGGCTGGCGCAACAATATCCTGCGGACGACAAAGATTGGGGAGCCAGAGTGGCGACGATGCGTGAAGATATTATTGGCGATGTGCGGCCGGCGCTGCTGGTGCTGCTGGGGGCGGTAGCATGCGTGCTTCTGATTGCGTGCGCCAATGTGGCCAATCTTCTGCTGGCGCGGGCACTGGCGCGCTCGCGGGAGATCGCGATACGCACGGCGCTGGGCGCAAGCCGCGCACGAGTGGTGCAGCAACTGCTTTTTGAAACCATTGTGCTGGCGCTGGCTGGCGGAGTGGCAGGTCTGGCCGTGGCAAAGCTGGGCATGGGCCTGGTAATAAAAGTTCTGGGGCAGCAGCTGCCGCAGTCGATTGATATCTCGCTTGATGCAGAAGTGCTTGCGTTTACGCTGGGGCTTTCAATATTGACCGGCATTCTAGCTGGGATGATGCCGGCATGGAAGCTCAGTCAGTCAAACGTGAATGAAACGCTCAAGCAGGGCGGACGCACCGGCGATACCGGCGGCAACAGCACGCGATCAGTGCTGGTGGTTTGCGAGGTGGCGCTCTCTCTGGTCCTGCTGGCAGGCGCAGGGCTGATGATTCGCAGTCTGTGGAACCTGCGCGGCGCCAATCCGGGATTCGATTCCAGCAATCTTCTCACCATGGCTGTGCCGATGCCGGAGAACCGCTATAAGACTCCCGCTGAGAACATTAACTTCTGGAACCAGGTGCTGGAGCGCGTACGCGCGCTGCCGGGAGTGGAGTCGGCGGGTACGGCGGATGATCTGCCGTTACAGGGTGGATCGCATCAGCCCATTGCGATCGAGGGTCGCCCTGTGGTGCCCATGGCCGAGCAGCCGGAGGTTGATGTGCGCGTGATCAGCACAGGATATTTGAAAGCGATGCGCATTCCCGTGCTTAGCGGCCGTGACTTCAACGACAACGATAGCCTTGGTCGGCAGGATGTCATGCTGATCAGCGAAGCCATGGCCAAACAATTCTGGCCGGGTGAAAACGCCGTGGGCAAACGGCTAACGCTTACTTTCTTTCCCAACCGCGTGCGTGAGATCGTGGGCGTGGTGCGGAACGTGAAGCTGGACGGCCTGGACCAAACTGAACCGAACGCAACCATCTACACGCCCCTGGCGCAGCTCCTGCCTCCAACACCGGAAGAGTGGCGCAGTTTCGGCGGCAATCTGGTGGTGCGTACCAGTTCGCAGCCGGAGAACATTGCTTCAGCGGTGACGCGAGCAATTCATGACATTGATCCGCAGCAGTCTGTCACCGACGTGATGACAATGGAGGGGTTGATGTCGGAATCGATTGCTCCGCAGCGGCTGAATATGCTGCTGCTGGCGACTTTTGCCGGGCTGGCACTGGCGCTCGCGGCTATCGGCATTTACAGCGTGCTTTCTTACGCAGTACGGCGGCGAGTGCGGGAGATTGGAATCCGGATGGCGCTGGGCGCGCAGATCCGCGATGTTCTCCGCCTGGTTGTGTTTGAGGGCATGAAGCCCGCGCTGGTGGGAATGGTGATTGGCTTAACGGGCGCCATGCTGCTGGGCCGTGTGCTGGCAAAGCTGGTGTTCGGCGTTAAGACAACCGATCCGGCAACATTTGCAGCGGTTTCAATTCTGTTGATGGCAGTAGCGCTGCTCGCGACGGCCGTGCCGGCGTATCGGGCAACACGCGTTGATCCCATGAGGACGCTCCGGGACGAGTAACAGGATTTTTCACCACCGTGAATCGGCAGAAAGGGCTTTCGCCGCAAAGGACGCCAAGGGCGCAAAGAAAATCCTTACCGCGGATTTACGCGGATGCACGCGGATTTGTGGGAAGAGGGAATAAAACCTTACCACAGATAAAACTGATGGCACGGATTTTCACGGCGGAAGCGGTGGGATGGCAGAGTTCAGCGCGGGAGTCGGATTGTTCGCCCACACATTTGAGACGTAGCGGTGCTACGTCTCTACGTCCGGTCCATGGTGTTTCCAGCGTGTCTGTCTGCGTATTGGGCGACGTATTGCAGGGCGAAGGCAAGATTGGCGGCGCGAGTGTCGGGGAAGCGGCTGCGGAAGATGGCGATGAGGTATTGGCATCGGTGGGATTGCGGCATGAGTTCTGTCGGGCTTGGACGTTGCGGCGGAATGCAGCCCTCATCAGCGGCGGCGGATCAAGCTCGGCTTCCATGGCTTCCATCAGGTATTCGGCGGCGTGCTGGGCGCGGCGCAGGCGTGTCTCTTCTTTTTTTACTTCGCGGACCTCGCGGTCGATCTGGTGGCGCGAGGATTCGGGAGGGAGTTAAAAAATTTCTGGAGGCGCTTGGATTGGCGGAGTTCGCGGGCGAGGAGGGGGTGGATGGGCATGGGAAGGGAAAACCTTACCACGGATGAGAAGGATGGCGCGGGTCTTCACGGATGAACGGCAGCGGAAGTCATCAAACATACGCGGCTGCGGCTCCCCTCACTCGAGGCATGGCGCAGAACACAGCGCGAGCCGTTATAAGGCTGTTTAGCTTCGCCGTTTTTGTGACGAGCCTTGTGACCTGTCCCGGCACCGTTAGGCAGCAGGATGTGTCCCACGAGTCTCTGGTTTGGTTCAGATCGTCTGGGCCGTCGATCTGAACCATGCGGCAGAACGTGACGGAGGAGGAGCATTGGGCGAGAAGGGTAACTGACACGAAGAGCAATACGAGTCAAGAGCTCTCTCATTTACAAAGATCAACCGAGACCGATTGGCTCAACCCAAAATCGCTCGATGTAGAGTAGAAACAGAAGCTGGGGGTCTCTTTGCAACAGCACCAGAAGGCCCTCCGTGTCGCACCAGCGTTTTCACCAAAGATGTTTCAAATTTCGCTTGTCTTACTCATTGCTTTGTTGTGGTGGTTCACGAGGATTTCCCATTGGCGAATTCCATTGTTGAAAGCAAAAGTATCAAAGAAGGCGCCAGGCGACGCCGAATCGAATTCGGGCAGATACACGCCAGCTGCATCTTCTTCAAGCATTCCTTCCGAAATCACTCCCTTTTCACGACAAATGAGAATCGGAATCCCTTCTTGATATGCCATGGCTGCCTCAATTTGACAGTAAGGACTTGTCCACCATACGGAGTCTAGATCAGTTTCCTGTAGCCCATGAATATCAACTAGAGCACGAATCTTTCCCGCACTAACCAATGTTCGACGTAAAGCTATGATCACGATACCAGATGTTGACTGGATCATGCGCCGGATCGAAACCAGCGGCTTGGTTATGCACATTTCACTAACTCCCAGTGTCTGCAACTCAAAATCCCTCGACACAAGTAACAGCCGGAATCGGTTGACGAACGCCATTTGCGCAGCCAAATGCGGTGTTGGATAGCTGAGGAAAATTGAAGTCTTCATTAGGACTCTTGTTGCACGGTCGATCGGAAAAGATTATCATCTCCCGGCATCTTAAAGGGAGGAAGAACTTGCAGCATTAAGATACTGCGGTTCTCTTATGAAAGTCGCGATTTTGAACAGACGCCGGGTTTTCGACAGGTTTTTTCAAATTGAAGAAGCAAGGATTCAGTTTGAACGATTTGACGGGAGCATGACAGAGCCGCTGTCTCGATTGTGCTTCGAAAGAGGCGACTCTGTGGCCGCAATCATTCGCAATGCGGACTCCAATACGGTCGTTCTGGCCAACCAATTCAAATACCCGTCCTACGCCAAAGGGCCGGGATGGATTACTGAAGTGGTGGCGGGAATGATCGCTCCAAACGAGACCGCCGAGGACGCGCTCAAGCGAGAAATCCTGGAGGAAACCGGGTATCGCATAACCAAGTATCAGCACATCAGTACATTTTACGTTTCTCCGGGAGGATCTTCGGAACGAATCGTTTTATATTACGTCGAGGTATCGAATGCAGATCGGGTTAGCACTGGTGGAGGTCTAAGGGCTGAGGGTGAAGATATCAAGCTGATAGAATTCGGCATGCCGGAAATCTGGAACGTAATGGCATCGGGATTAATTGTTGATGCCAAGACTTTGCTGTCACTATTCTGGCTCAAGGAATATTTGAGGAAGCAGTAAGAAAGAGTAAGAAAGAACATGAGCGCGACTGGCATCGCAATATTGGGAACGTCATTTTTTTGTTTAGTTGTTGGCTTGGGAATGTTCGTTTGGAATTCCAAAAGCCGCGCGGCCAGGTCTTTTCAAGCTACCAACTTAGTCTGCTGGTTACTCATAGCGCTCTTCCCAGCATTGGTTATCTTCTCGTTTTTTCCGCAGAGCTCAATTACAGGGAATATTTTTGGCTTTTCAGTTGGCGGAGCAGTGGCTTTGTTTGTCTTTACATGGTGGTTCGGCACAAAGAAATCTTTGGAGGCCGTCAACCTGGATGATCTCACTAATCGTCTTCGTGGCCTGCAGGATGATCTACAGAGATGCCAGGAGGGTAAGAGCGGGAACGGCCAGGAGCGCAAGGTCACAGTGCTCACCGAAACGCAAGTATTTGCCTATTCGATCAAGAAATGCCCGCGGAAAAGCATAGCTCTGGTTACCGGCAATATCCAGGGAATCAAGTGCGCACACATATGGGTCAATTCAGAAAACACCAACATGCAGATGGCCCGTTACTTTGAACGATCCATTTCAGGAACAGTCCGCTATCACGGCGCAATTCGTGACAAGTATGGCGACGTGGTGGATGACGTGATTTTCAAGGAATTGACAAACCAGATGGCAGGCAAGAACGCAGTGCAGCCGGCAACCGTGCTGGTAACCGGTGCCGGCAACCTCGAACAGAGCCATCGTGTGAAAAAGATCTTTCATGTCGCTGCCGTGCGGGGACAGGTAGGTTCAGGATATCAGCCAATCGACAATATTGAATCCTGTGTCTCCAACGCGCTGGACGCGACTAGAACGAGCGAATTCAGCTCCTGTAAGTCCATTCTCTTTCCTTTGCTCGGGACTGGGACCGCCAAGGCAAATCTAGCGGAGGTTGCGACCAAACTGCTCACTGCCGCTATTGGTTTTCTGGAATCAACGGAAGATACCTCGATTGAGACTGTCTATTTTCTGACCTGGACCGATCGCGAACTTGCTGTTTGCCGGGGTGTACTGGATGGATTGGATCGCGTTGAAGCTAAATAATCCACATCTGCTACATATTTATCAGCCGAAGATTTCACCTGGCCTAAAGACGCCTTTTGGAAAGCCTCTCACCGCGAAGATCTCGTATCCGGGCACGGCCCAGTTCATTGCCTTGCAGGCATAAACACAAAAGGCCCCATTCATTTCTGAATAGAGCCTTTTAGTTTTTAATGCGGCGACGACCTACTCTCCCACACACTTTCGCGTACAGTACAATCGGCCCTGCGGGGCTTAACTTCCGTGTTCGGGATGGGAACGGGTGGAACCCCCGCGGTAAGATCACCGCAAAATTAGCCTTTAGCCATTAGCTCTTAGCCTTTAGCCAAAACCGGATGTATTCACGATTTAAAAGCTAAGTGCTAATTACTAAGTGCTAACTGCTTGAATATTGTCATTGCGCGGCGCGAGTCAGGTTCTACGTCGTGTTGGATCCGCGCAAAGGGTCATTTCACGTAAGGAAAGACCAAAGATTTTTAGCAAGGAAGCATTCAGCGGTCAGCATTCAGCCAAATCATGATTTTGGAAGATTGCCAAAATCGTGATGAGCTCTAAAAGATGAGTTCCAAGAGTCGGAACCAGAGCGGCTGATTGCTATTTGCCAATTGCTATTTGCAGAATTTCAAAGATCGTGAGGGCAATGCCTCACAACTGAATAGATTGATTTTTTTGGAACTAACTACATTGGCGCGAGACCAGGGGCTGAAGCCCCATTGCTCTCGGGCGTGGCGTGTTCCCCGGACTGAAGTCCGGGGCTTCCACCGTTGCCGGCGCCGAGGCGCAGGCAAAGTGCCCTGAGTAAATTTTATGGTCAAGCCGAACGGGCGATTAGTACACGTAAGCTGAAGCCATTACTGGCCTTACACTCCGTGCCTATCAAACAGGTGGTCTTCCTGTGCCCTTCATTACCCTTGAGGGTTGGGAGATCTAATCTTGAGGAGTACTTCACGCTTATATGCATTCAGCGTTTATTACAACCGAACTTCGCTACCCAGCCGTGCCATTGACATGACAGCTGGAACACAAGAGGTTCGTCCATCCCGGTCCTCTCGTACTAAGGACAGGCCCTCTCAAATCTCCTACGCCCACACCAGATAGGGACCGAACTGTCTCGCGACGTTCTGAACCCAGTTCACGTACCGCTTTAATAG
>DASXJO010000166.1:0-7769 GCA_036497385.1 Candidatus Angelobacter sp.
GACGGCATGAGCAAATTCTTTAACGAAACTCGCACCGTAAGAAAAACAGAGTCCGTTGCAGCAACGGCAAATGTCAACATCCAAGAGCTGGTCAGCTCGCTCAAGGAGCACATGGAAAGCAACGGAGCCGCGGCTTCGCACTCCGGCCAGATTGATCTTCAGCACCTGCTGCAACCACTGCAAGAGTCGGATGAGGTTGCTTCCCAGGTTGCGGCTGCCCGGCTGGAAAATTGCCGCAGCATAAAGCTGCCGCGCACGGAAGAGCGGTCATTCCTGGTGTCACAATACAATCCGGCGATGCAGGCAGCCGTGGAGGCTTACCGCACGCTCCGTACCCGGTTGGTGAAACAGCAGACCCGGACCGGCGCGCGATCACTGGTCATCACCAGTTCCGCGCAGGGGGAAGGCAAGACGCTGACGATCTTCAATCTAGCCATCTGCTATGCCAAAATTGAAAACTGGCCCGTGCTGGTGGTAGACGCCGATCTGCGTACCCGCGGCCTATCCATGCTGGCAGGAGATCCGGAGTCACCCGGATTGGCCGAGATACTGGAGAACGGGTGCGACTATCAATCCGCCGTACTTCGGACTGACATCCCAGGACTCCACATTTTGCCGGCTGGCGAAACCAGCGCCTCGCCTTCTGAACTGTTCTCCGGCCAGCGTTGGAAAGAGTTCATGGGCTGGGCGGCAGAATCTTTCCGCCTGGTCCTGGTTGACTCCCCGCCGGCACTGAACCTGGCCGACTTTGAACTGATCGCTTCGTCTTGCGAGAGCGTGATGGTAGTCGCCCGTGCGCGCAAGACGCCGCGTGAATCATTGGCCAAGGTGCTGGCGCAGGTTGATCCGCGCAAGATCACCGGAGTGGTTTTCAATGCTGCCGAAGAAACACCGGAGAATGGATACTACAGATACACGGCAAAAGCAGGCGCTTAAAATGAAAGCCATTAGAAATAACCAAGCCCTCCGCGCGGAGGGCTTGGTTTTTTCTGAAGGACCAGCGGGAACCAATTGCGCTGTTCCTTAAGATATTTAGCGAGTGCGGGCGGCTGCGCGCCGACGGCGCAGGAAAGTTGCTCCAGAAATCAATAGAGACCCCAGAACAATTAGCCATGCGGGCTCGGGAAATGACTCAAAATGCTGCATACTGTCGGCAATTGCACCGTGAAGTTGAAGGGCCCCGGAAAATAAACTTCCTGAGAGCACAAAGAATAAAATTCCGATAATTGAGTAGGTAAACTTTTTCACCATAGTCCTGTCCGTCAATTCGTTTATGGTTCTAGCATTACAAAAGTCACAGTGCGCCCCGGAAGGGTACATCACCGCGCACTGTTGACTTATGATCTGCCTGTATATGTGCACGGCCAGTGCCAAAGCCATCCACGTAAGATCAAGGAGATATGGGGCAAACATTGAGTCAATGTGCAAAAGCTTGCAGCAAAATGTCACAATTGATGGGACAGCAGAATGTCGGAGAGCGGCCATGAATGGCCGATTGAGTTCTTAAGTCACTGAAAAGCAATCAAATTTTTAATCCGAGAATTAAATCTGAGCTTAACCTCGGCTATGGGCTCCGTGGCTAACGAAATGCAGTCTTAAGGTCTTAAGGTTGGTTCACGTGGAATTCGTCTGCTGGATTAGATGGAAGGTATGCAACAATTTTCAACTCCCGTGCTGGACTCTTCACAACCCTACGCATCATCGGCCGCCGAAGCCGCGTCCGGCGACTTAGCCGTTGGTGACGCGAAGGCGCGTCCGCACGTGCTCTTTCTTATCGACCATTTAATGGCGCTGGGCGGCGGAGAAACCAACCTGTTGAAAGTGGTCCAACTGATGCCGCCAGAGCTGGTTCGCTGCTCGATTGCCACCTTTCGTATCAAACCTGAAATTCGCCAGAGCATCTCTGTTCCCGTTTACGTGTTTCCCTGGAAGCGGTTTTTTCATGCGGATGCATGGAAGGCAGTGCTCGCGCTGCGGAAACTTATCAAGACGGAAAAAGTGGACATTGTTCAGACGTATTTCGAAACTTCCAATTTGTGGGGTGGACTTGTGGCCAAGCTCAGCGGGGCGCTGCTGCTATCTTCCCGTCGTGACATGGGGATATTGCGGAAAGCCAAGTATGCGCCGGCTTATCGGCTGGTGAACCGCCTCTCCGATCGTGTGCTTGCCGTGTCAGAAGAAGTAAAGAAGTTTTGTATTGAGACGGACCGCATCGATCCGCAAAGGATCTCCGTCGTGTATAACGGAGTCGATTTCAAGCACATTGCCGCTGAAGCTTCAGGAGACAATCCGTTTGCAGGGGCCGATTGGGCGGGCGCATCGCACATCATCACATGCGTCGGCAACATCCGGCGGGTCAAAGGTATAGACGTACTTGTAAAAACTGCGCAACGTGTCTGCCGAGATCTGCCCGATGCCGTGTTTGTGATTGCAGGAAGCCTTTATGAAGGGGATTATTCAGAAGAAATACAGGCAATGATCCGCCAGTTGGGCCTGGAGAAAAATGTAAAGCTGCTGGGCTTTGTGGCAGATCCGGTTCCTTTGCTCAAAATGGGTGACGCATTCTGCCTGCTTTCGCGCAGTGAAGGTTTCTGCAACGCCCTGCTGGAAGCCATGGCATGCGGCGTTCCTTCCGTGGTAACGCGGGTCGGCGGCAATCCTGAGGCGATTACCGACGGCGAAAATGGCTTTCTTGTGCCGGTTGAAGACGATGCCGCCGCGGCCGAAAGGCTCCTGATGCTGCTACGCGATCCTGAACGGCGAGCCCAAATCGGAGAGAGCGGACGCAAATCTGTGGAAACGCGATTCAGCACCGATGTGATGATCCAGAAATTGATTGAAGTTTATTCCGGTCTGCTGGCTGAAAGAGATAACAAACGATAGCTTCTGCTAGTCCACTCTTCTGCAAGAGCTTTCTCAGGACGACTTTCCCATGGACTTCTTTTCGCTGGGCTTCCATGCCTTACCTGAAACCTGACTGCGTTTTTGAAACTTCTTCAAACCGTTTGACAGGATGTGCGACAGCAAACCTTTGGCTGCACTCCAGACTACGGCATAATCGAAGATCAGCGGAGAGAACTCTCCTTTTGCATTGACCAGGTGGTATTCACATACGTTGACGCGAGGAATAAGAAAAGGGTCGCAATCGCGCGTCCACACGCCGGAGTCGTTCAAAAACGCAAACTTATATCCTGCCTGCGCCACTAAGTCGCGTACTGGTTTAGAGCAGTCTCCGTTCGGATAAGAAAACAGTTCGCACGAAGCACCAAGCTTTTGTTGAATGGCTTCCCGTGAGCAGGCAATCTCCTGCTCAGCATCGGCAGCGGAAAGCGTGGTAAGAATCTCATGCGTGCTGGTGTGCGAACCAAATGTAACCCCGTGAGCGTAAAGCTCCGCGATTTGTGCCCAGGTCATCGTTTTGTCCACGGCGGTAGAAGGCTCAACAGCACCACGAGTCGCAATGATCTGGCTAATGCGGCTTTCGCGTTCCAGTGCCGGCAGTGCCTTGAGCGCTTCAATGGCCTTTTTAATTGAGACGGTGCGCCGCTTGCCATTGGCCGAGGGAATGCGATCAAGAGCAGCGGCGGTCCGCTCCGGCCAGAACGGCAGCGCGGTACCGGTTCTTTCCGGCACAATGAAAATGGCAAACGGCACCTTATATTGCGATGCAAGTGGGTAAACCGACTCTGCATTGTCCGCCCATCCATCGTCAAAGGTAATAGCCAGCTTGAGCTTGCCGTTGGGAGTCCACTCAGGCTCTTGCTCCAAATTGACGAATTCACAATGCTGCGACGCGTATTGCAGAAAATCGGCAAAAGTCTTATCGCGGACGATCATTCCGCCCTGTGAAGCGGTTTGTTGCAATTCAGAATCACTCAAAACGCGATGGAACGTGAGAACGACAGGGCCGTGGCGCTTGACCCACTTACGGGCAAGCGACAGCATGCCGGAAGCACGCAGCAAGCCTGCCCAGAATACTTTTCCGTGGGCCCTTAACGCCGATCTGTTAAACGGGCTTGCCATATCTTGTCCTTGCGTTTCAGATAGCGCGCAACCCTCGCCGCCTGAACTCGCGCGCTTCTTCACGGCGCGGGAAAGTAAAATAGCTTCCCTGCGCATGGTCCATCTGTGTTGCCACTGCTGAATTTTGTTGCAAGCTGCGCACAACCTTGGCCATGCAGTGCGCGCCATGGCGTTTGCTGCGGCGGATCAGCTCATGCAGCGACTCGCCGGGAGTCACCGGCAAAGACTCCTGCAACAGTGCGTCGCCTTCATCCACCTTTGCCGCCATGTAATGAATTGTCACACCCAGCTGTTGCTCGCCATGATACAGCTGCCAAAACGTGGGCATCATACCTTTATATCTGGGCAGCGGGGCATGATGAATGTTGATGCAGCCGCGCGGCGGAATTCCCAGGAGCTTTTCTTTCAATATGTAGGGGCAAGCGACGGAAATCAAGAGATCGGGCGAACGCTGCTGCAATGCCCCGGTAAATTCCGGCTTGTTCGGATTGTCCACATGCTCATAAAGAATTCCATATGCATGCGCAAGCTGTGCGATGGAATAAAAATTCTGCGAGGACCGGCTGCGTGGCAACAAGGAAAAAACTTTGGCCTTTGCTGCTTGCAGCAGAAGCTTGCCCAATCCTGTCACGCCATATAGCCACTTGAGTTCTTGTAAGAGCTGCACCCTGGAGCGCTTGCCCATCGCCCGGCAGCAGGAGATCCGGGTGACCTCAAACGCGCCGGCATAGTGCCGCAGAAATTCTTCAAAGAACGGCAACACATACAGCGAATCTTCCTGGGTAAGAAATTCAATTTTCATCTACGGGCTCTCACAGTCTGCCAGGTCACATATTTTCGGCCACGGCAAATCTCCAGCATGCTTACCAGCGCCGCGGCGTTGAGCGTACAGAAAAAAAGCGGAATGCCCAGAGGCTTCCATTGGCGGTGCAGTGGCAGAAGCATGTTCAACAACGCCGCAGCGTAAAAGAACAATTGCACAGCCAGAGTGAATCGATAAAAAGAAGAATCGAGCAGAAAGCTATTTGCTGCGAGCAAGGCGATGAGAAACAGCGGCACCATCCAGCGCATGATTTTGTGTGACCAGAGCTGGAATGCCGGCCAGGCAAACTTCCATGGCTTAAGCAAGTCAGAGACGCTCAGCAGCCCGCGCATGGCCCGCGTAACCACGCGGACACGCATGGAGAACTCTTCGCTGGTGGATTGCGTTGTTTCTTCATAAGCCAGCGCACGATCTTCGAATATCACCCGATAGCCCTTCCGGATGGCCTGCAATGGCTGGACAAGATCACTGATGATGTCAGCAGGCAAGTCAGTGTAAGCCACTTTACGAACGGAATAAATGCATCCGCAGCAGCCGGTGATGGTGCGAATGCCCGACTGCAGCTTCTTGATCATATTTTCATAGTTCCAGAAAGCTACGCTGCCCAGGCCAGTGGGAGATTGCTCGCCCGGATCGAAATATTGATACCTTCCGCTGACCGCGCCTACCGAATCGTCCTGATAATTACATGCCAGATACAGTAAGGCTTTTGGATGATAGATTGCCGTGGCGTCAGAAAAGATGATGACCTCGCCTGTGGCTTCCTTCACCCCGATGTTCTGCGCAAAAGTTTTTCCACGACGCTCCGGCATTCTGACCAGGCGTACGCGGCTATCAGGAAATGCTTTTACGAGCTCATCCGTGCGGTCAGTGGAGCAGTCTGATAGCACCAGCACTTCAATCTGGTCGGCAGGATATTCCAGAGCCAGCGTTTGCTGGATTTTGCGTTCGATTGCTTCTTCTTCGTTATAGGCGGCGATAAGGACTGAAATCCGCGGAGTATAACCGGCATCGCTACGAGGGCGGCGCACAAACAGGCCAATCAAAGCTAAAAGAAGCGGGTAGCCAGCGTAAACATAGATCAACAAGAACGCGGCCAGCCAGAATACTATTCTGGCTCCGCTCGCTACACCCACTCCGAATTGGCCGATCAAAATCGCTGCCATGTTTTCCTAAAACGCAGTCCTACCGAATGCAGACCGCGTCAGTTTTGTCTTTTTCTGTGTGTCCGACCTGAATCATTGTTTTTGTTTTTGAGTCGCCCATAGCGGATTCCAACACGGACTCCGCGGACTGCTTATCGAAATACATGCGCTGCCAGACTTCAATCATCAGTAATGCCCAGATTTTCAGGGCATTGTCCCGGCGATTTTCGGCATGGTCGCGCAGAAGCTTCTGCACCGCGTCAGGACGGAAAAGGCCACGGCGCTCAATTGACGCAGTCGACAGAAATTCTTTGATCACCGGCTTGAGTTCGCCGTTGATCCATTGCGGTAACGGCGGATTGAAGCCCATCTTTTTCTTGCTGAGCACCTCGCGGGGCAAGATATCCCGCATGGCCTGCCGGGTGATCCACTTGGTGGTCATGTTACGGACCTTCATGCGTTGCGGCACCTGCATGGCAAACTCCAAAAGCCGATAATCAGTAAACGGAGCCCGCACTTCGAGCGAATTGGCCATGGACATGCGATCGGCATATTCCAGGCAGTTGCAGCAGAGGAACGAAGCGGCATCCACGTAACCGAGGCGGCTCATGGGATCCAGCTTCGCGCCATTGCGGAAGAACTGGCGCAGGAAATCTCCTGAATTGCGTCCGCCGACGGACGCCGAGAAGTCAGGTGTGTACAGTTGCTGCTTCTCACTTTCAGAAAAATATCCGACCCAGTCGATATACATATCTTCTTCTGCCTGCCAGGCAGATTGGGCGAATTCGCGTACGCGGCGGAAGCCGTGGCGGCCGTCAGTGGCGTCATTCATGAAACCCGATAATCTTGAAACCAAACCCTTGGTCAAAAACTGGGGCAACTGGCGATAACGCCGGGCCATGGCAGCGCCGGCATAGCGGACGTAGCCGCCAAAAAGCTCGTCACCGCCATCTCCAGAGATAGCTACCGTGACGTGCTTCCTCATCTGCTTGGTAATGATGTATTCGAGAATTGCCGTGGGATTGCCGAAAGGCTCATCGAAGTGCCGCACCACGTCAGTCATGTAGGCGGCGCAGGCTTCGTCCGCCTGCAAAATGTGGTGCTCCGTATTGAATCTTTGGGCAACAAGTTTAGCTACAGGCTGCTCGTCATAAAACTTGCTGTTCTCAAATCCAATCGTAAAAGTTTTGACCTGGTCAGGGCTGTTCTTTGCCGCGAAGGCGGTAATCGCGCTGGAATCAAGCCCGCCGCTCAGGAAGAGTCCCAGCGGCACGTCGCTGATCATGCGCAGCTTCACGGATTCTTCCATCAATTCGCGCGCGCGATCGATCATCTCCGCTTCCGACATCTGCAAAGGTGTGCCGGCGGTCTCAGCCGCGTCCCAATATTTCCATTCACGCCGATGCACGTTGCCTTCTGAGTCGACGACGATCTCCATCGCCGAACCGGGCGCCATCTTTCGCACGTGCTTGAAGGCAGTGGAAGGATATGGGAAATATAAATACGTGAGGTAGTCGTGCATGGCCACGGGATCGAGTTCCGCGGGCACTCCGGCCTGAAGAATGGCTTTGATTTCCGAGGCAAAAACAAATTTGCGACCATTATTAGTATGCGAGTAGAACAGCGGCTTCTTGCCTAGATGGTCGGTGGCCAGCAGCATGCGGCGATGGCGATTGTCCCAGATGGCGAAGGCAAACATGCCGCGTAGCTTCTTCATCACCTCAGCGCCCCATTCTTCATAGCCGTGAATGATGACTTCAGTATCGGTGTGGGAGCGG
>DASXJO010000167.1:0-16487 GCA_036497385.1 Candidatus Angelobacter sp.
CACCGGGACAATCTGGCTCTTGAAGCGGCATTCCTTCCACGCCTGCACCGCTTTCAAGTGTGAGTTCACGGCGTATTCGTCCTGCTGTTCGCGCGTGACGCCATACTTCTGCGCCACGTTCTCGCCCGTCATTCCCATGTGATAGTTGTTGTAAATGTCCCAGAGTCCATCGTTCACCACGGAATCGATGATCTGCGAATTGCCCAGGCGGTAACCTTTGCGCGCCTGCGGCAGGAGATATGGCGCGTTCGTCATGGATTCCATGCCGCCCGCCACCACGATCTCAGCATTGCCGGTCTGGATAGCCTGCGTCGCCAGCGCCACAGCTTTCAATCCTGATCCACAAACTTTGTTGATGGTCATCGCGCCCACCGTATTGGCCAGTCCGCCATTGAGCGCCGCCTGCCGCGCGGGATTCTGTCCCAGACCGGCGGCAACCACCAATCCCATAATGCACTCGTCCACCTGTGGCGGATCAACTTTAGCCCGCTTCACTGCCTCGCGCACCGCGATGGCCCCCAGCTGCGGCGCGGACAATGGCTCCAGCGCTCCCTGAAATTTGCCGATAGGCGTGCGCACCCCGCTGATAATGACAACATCTTCCATAAATCTCTCCTTATGAATCCCAACCCTTCATTATAAGATGAAGGTCACAGCCAACGCGCTTCCAAAACATATGACCCAGTTCATTGACCCGCAGCCCACGCCTGAAGCTCCGCCCTCTCTCTCTGAACCGCTTGTCGTCCCGGCGCCACCTGCCCACCCAGCTCTGATTGCGCCACTGTGGCACACGCTGCTCATCTCGGCGCTGATTCTGGGCAACTCCTTTCTGGGATCATCGAAGGTCGGTGCGGTCCACGGGTCGGGCTCACGAATTCTGCTTTATGGCGGGACCTTCGTCACTCAACTGATCCTGATCCTTCTGATCTGGTTTGGCATTCGTCTGCGCGGCGTCCGCATGCGTGACCTGATCGGCGGTCGATGGAAGACCGTGGAAGCATTCTTGCTAGACGCGGCTCTGGCTGTCGGCTTTTGGTTTACGTCCCTACTGCTCCTCTTCGGGGTCCGCGTTGCCCTGGGCACTATCGATCTCCACAACATGCAGAAATCGGTCGATGATGCCGTGCGCCTTCTTGGTCCAATGGCTCCCCACACGTATCTTGAAGCCGGACTCTTCGTTCTTCTGAGCGTCAGCGCTGGCCTGTTTGAGGAAATCATTTTCCGCGGCTACTTACAGCGGCAATTTGGCGCGCTTGGCCGCAATGCCATCATCGGCATCGTGGCTTCAGGAATCCTCTTTGGCCTGGCCCACGGATATCAGGGCACGCGAATGATGATTGTGATCGGCGTCTATGGAATTTTCTTCGGCATCCTGGCGCACCTGCGCAAGAGCCTGCGGCCCGGCATGATGGCCCACGCATTCCAGGATTCCATTGCCGGTATCGGACTTTTCAAGCTCGTTACGCGGCATTGATCTTCCTCGCATGCGCCATTTGCCGCTGACACAATGGCCGCGGGGATAAAAAAATAATTTGTTACCAAGGTACCCGCAAGTCATCGCTCTGGAGAATTTGTTTTGCTTGATCGCGACATCAAGAGAAGAATATCTTTTCCTCAAACATGCGCGAACCTCGCATAGATCAAGGCTTTTTCTCATCGCCACATAAAGTTTTTTTGAAATCATATATCGCGATTCACCGCGGAAACGAGTTTTCAACGTTCTCGGCGCAGTTGGAAATCAAAGATGACATCAATTTTTTTCTTGACTTCGATTTTCAACCACTCTATACATTCATCAATTGCGGTTTTTTACTTAGGACCGCACATCCATGAAAAATGGAAAGGGAGAATAGAAACATGGCAACCAAGAAAAAGGCAAAAAAGAAGAGCAGCGGAAAGAAAAAGTAACAACTCTTCACATCAAACCTAAAGGGGACGCGTAAGCGTCCCCTTAGTTTTTGATTGTCATCCTGAGCGAAGACCGAGGGAGCAACGCGACCGAGGCGAGTCGAAGGACCTCGGTGGATTATCCCGCACCAGATTGCTACAGGGAGTTCTCACAAGAAAACTGGATCAGACAAAGATCCGTTTGGATGGCGTCAAGTCGAGCCATGCCTCAATCTGAGGCCTTGCTTGCCGACAACGCTTTGCGCCCGGCTTCCATTCCGTTCGAATCGGCAGGCTCCGCGGTTGCAGTTGCTTCCGCCTTTTCCGGATCATCAAACTCAAGCGTCAGGTTTCTGGTCGTAGTCTCAATGGGGCTCAGCTCGGCAATCTCCTCAGTCACGGGAGCACCCAGTTCAACAAACTTGCGGGCAGAAACCATCACGCGGCTCTCCAGCGATCCCACGGCCTTGTTGTAGGACTCAACTGCGCGGTCCAGCCCTTTGCCGACATTATCGATGTGCGTCCCCAGCAACCGCAGCCGGTCATGCAGCTCTTTACCCAGGGTGCTGATCTCGCGGGCGTTGCGCGCCAGCTTTTCCTGGTTCCACCCGTAGGCTACGGCCTTTAACAGAGCAATCAGCGTCGTGGGCGATGCCGGGATCACTTTTTGTGACACGCCGCGCTCAATCAATGCGGGGTCCTGTTCCAGCGCCGCGCTGAAAAATGTTTCACCCGGCAGAAACATCACCACAAACTCCGGCGTGGGCTCAAATTGTTCTTGGTAAAGCTTGGAGCTGAGCTGGAGCATGTGTGTTCGGACCTGGTTGGCGTGGTCGGCAAGTTTCTGCCGGCGGAAGTCATCATCCGTTGCTTCCACGGCTTCCAGATAAGCCAGCAGCGGCGTCTTCGCGTCCACCACAACGTTCTTGCCGCCTGGCAGCCGCACCACCAGGTCGGGACGCAGCCGACCTGTGCTGGTAGTAACGGTTTCCTGCTCCACAAAATCGCAATAGGGCAGCATGCCGGCGATCTCCACTACGCGTCGCAGCTGGATCTCTCCCCATCGCCCGCGCACCGTGGGGCTGCGCAGCGCTTTCACCAGGTTGCCGGTCTCAGTCTGAAGTTTCTCCTGGGTTGAGATCAATGAGCGCACCTGCGTGGTCAGGTCGCCATAAGCCCGGTCGCGCGTGCTTTCCATTTGCCGGATCTGCTCATCCACTCTCTTGAGCGATTCCCCAATCGGAGCCACAAGGTTTTCGACCGCCTGCTGCCGCAATTCCAAATCGCCTTTGGCCTCGCTCTGAAATTTTTCTAGTGTCGATTGCGCCAGGTGCAGAAATGCCTGGTTATTGCTCTTCAGCGCCTCGGCGGAGAGCGCCTGAAAACTGTCGCGCAGTTCCTGCGTCATCTGGTTCAGGATGGCAAGCTTGTCGTCATTGGCTTTGCGTTCCAATGCCACGGTAGTCTCGAGTTTCACTTTCGCCGAATTCAACTGCGCATTCAAATCAGTGAACTTCGTAGCCTCAAGCCGCGCTTTCCCCAACTCCTGCTGCAAAGCGGACAGACGTGCGTTCAGCACTGCCGCGTTCGGACGCACCAGCAGCCATGCAATCGCGAAGCCAAATGCAGCGCCCACCGCTATCAGCAGAACATTTGCCAGACCCATCATGAACTCACTCCGATCCGGCACGAATTGCCGGTAACACGAAACAAATGTAGCCAAACTAAAAGATCGTTAAAACAAAGGTCAAACAAAGGTCGCCAAAATTACGACTGTCGAAACTGAAAAGCCATGAACCGCAGAGGACACGAAGGAACACACAGTGCTGTTACAAGATGTCAAATTAAAAGTTGGAATCATAATTTGCATTCCTGATTTTCTCCGTGCCTCCGTGTCTCCGTGGTAAGTTTTGCCTTTCCATCATCCATTCACTCCAGCCACTTTTTTCCCAGGTTCCACTTCAACAGGCTTTACCGGCAGAAAGACCCGCTGCTCCGTCGCCGGACACAGATTTTGATAATCACACCAGCGGCAATGCGAGCCCGTCTTGGGATCGAATTCACCCCGGCGGATGCCCTCCGCCGCCTCTTCAATTTTTTCGCGAGCAGAATCCAGCTGCTTCGGCGTCCGGCTGGAAACCGCCAGGCTGTTGTCCTGCACGTTTACCAGCACCAGCTCTCGCGGAGAAAGATTCATCTGCGCCACGGCCATTGCATATATCGATAGTTGCAGGCTCTCATCGGCAAACTTACGTTCCTTCGGCGCTCCGGTCTTGTAGTCGATCACCCGCACCACGCCTTCTTCCAGTAGATCAATCCGGTCAATGCGGCCTTTTATCTCGCGCTGGCCCAGCTTAAAGCTGAACTTGTGCTCCGTGGCAATCACGTTCGCTGAGCCTCTGGGGCCGGCCAGCAACAGCGTGCGCAGTTGGTCCACGCCGCGCTCTTCATACATCTTTCGTTGCACCGGATCGTCAATGTAGCCCTTGCCGAACTCGACCTTGAATGCCTCAACTGCGTCTTCAACGCTCAGTTCATTTGCGTGCGCCGCAGGATCGTAGTAATTCTTCAGCACCGTGTGGATGGCAAAGCCATACTGCATGGCCGCGGCAGCCTCACCGGGAATCTTCCAGTCGCGCTCCAGCTTGAACTTCATCGGACACGTTGAATAACTCTGCACCGCATTCGCGCTGAGTGCCATTTCCGTGGCAAAAGCCGGCTGCAGCAGCATCCAGCGCCCCAGAGGTGAAGGATCAAGCGGCAGCGTCGCCGGAGCCGTGCGATCGCCGTTCCGAGTGATCAACGCGGCGCTCAGCCTGCGGTCGCCGATCAATGGGCGCAAAAATCCCGGCGGTGTCGGATCCTTCTTCCCTTTCCCCGGACGCGACCCGATACTCAGCCGGTCGCGCGCCCGCGTGATGGCGACGTAAAAGAGCCTACGTTCTTCCTGGTCATGCACCAGCTTGCCTTCACCCACAGCAATGGAGCTGCGCAGCGCTGGGGGAAATTCAAATAGCCCTTCCTTGAAGTATGTCGGAAAGCTTCCGGACGTCACCCGTAGCAGCCAGACGTGGGAAAACTCCAGCCCCTTGGCGGCGTGCACGCTCATCAACTGCACGGCATCAGGATGTTGGCGCTCCATCTCGGCCATCTGCTCTTCCGTAAACAACGGAATTATGCCCCGGCCTTTCTGGTAGTAATCCAGATATTGCAGGAACTCAGGCAGCGATGTGTTCTTGACGAAGGCCTTTTTCTCCCACATTGCGGCAAAGCGCAAGATTGCCTGCACCACCGCATCCTTTTCCGGCAAACCAAACTGGCGGACGAGGTATGTGAGCGCGCCTTCCGCGCTGAGCTCCTGCTCTCGGATGAACGCCCGTGCCTCTTTGATGGCCTCTAAGACCGGCGCCGCAGACTCCAGCGTGTGCAGCACGGCTTTAAAACTCTTCTGCCCTGCCGCTGCGCTCAGCTTTTTTCGCAGTTCGTCGGCAGCGACATTGAATTTTGGCAGCGCGCACACTCGGAACAGGCTATCCGCATCATTGTCATTGCCAACGGCTCCCGCAAGTGCGAGCACGTCGCGCGCCATGGCGGTTTCCAGCACGTTGAGCCCGATCACAATAAAGGGAATGTCGCGCGCAGCCAGCTCCGCCATTAGGTCTTCCCGCTGCATATGCTGGCGATACAGCACCGCCATCGAGCAATCACCCGCGCGCCGGTTCTTTCGCAGTTGCTCAATCTCTTCACCAATCAGTGCAGCCTCGTTCTCATGGCAATCGGTTAGAACAATCTCCACGGGCTCGTCAAAAACAAAACGGCCTTCCTGCTGGTCGCGGCGGTCGCGCCCCGATTCAAGCTGCGCGCGCTGAAATTTCACCCGCTCACCCAGCGATTGCACCGGAGGGTTCTCATTAATGGCCGCAAACGCCACCCGCAGGATGTTGCCGCGCGATCTCTGGTTTTCGTCCAGCACCACTCCCTCGGTCAGGGGAAAGCGCTTCTGGAATTCTTCAAACGCCGCGCTTGAGGCGCCACGGAAACGGTAGATGGCCTGGTCCGGATCGCCCACGGCAAAAATGTTCTGTTCTTCACCCGCCAGCAGCTGCGCCAGGATGATATTGCTGGAATTGCAGTCCTGAAATTCGTCGATAAGTATGAACCGTGCTTTGCGGCGCTCGCGATCCAGCAATACCGGATTCCCTTCCAGCAGCCGCACGGCATTGCGGATCATCATCCCGAACGTGCCCAGGTTATCGCGCTCCAGCAGGCGCATGGAGTTCGTATAAACGCGCGCAATCTCCTGCCAGCGTTCCATGATTTCCTGCGCGCCCATCTCTTCCACTTCTTTGGAGCGGCAGTTGCGCGGCAGGTCGCCGCTCGGACGCAAACTATTGACGTATTCCTGGAACTGTTCCGGCCCCACCAGCTCTTCATGGCAGCGATCAAAGAAATTTTTCAGGTCTTCAAGAAACTGGCCCAGATCGGCGGGCTTGATAAAACGCTTCAGGCCGAGCTGATCGATGCGTTGCCGCAGATAGACATAAACGTCTTCCGGCAGCAGCAGGTTGAAATCCTGCCCGGCGCGCTTGAGCACGCCCAGGCAATAAGCATGGAACGTGCCTGCAAATATTACCGTCTTGCGCCGCAGGCGCTTCTCAACGCGGGCCTTCAGCTCATCGGCAGCATTGTCAGTAAACGTAATGGCCAGAATCTCTTCCGGCTTGGCGTGGCCCTGCTCAATCAACCAGGCAATGCGCTCCACCAGCACGGTGGTCTTGCCTGTGCCTGCGCCGGCCAGCACCAGCATGGGGCCTGCGGCATGCTCAATGGCCTGTCGCTGCTTCGAGTTTGGGGTAAATACCGTCACCGCGTGAAGTCGTTCGAATACGAGTCGTTCTATTATGCGAATCCGCGGCGAAAGGTACAATCCTTAAATTCACTTAGAGTTGAGGAAAACTCGACCGAAATTTTCTGCAAGTAAACACTTGCTAAACCATTCCTTGCCAGTACAACCTGAATTCCTGCTTGTCATATCGTATTAAGTACCGCTCAGAATCTGGTGCTCCGATTCGCAGGATCTTGGATGTTTGAGAGGGCAGAAAGTTCGAAAATTTCCCTCGGCATTCGCCGGTTGATCGGTTTTCAAGTTTTTGCTATATGAGGAAAGGGACTAGTAACTAGCCGCGTAGAGAAAAAAGCGAAACTTAGCTTTCGCAACCCATGCCAGTGCCTATTTCGAGCTCGGCCAATTGATAAAAATCCCCGAAAAGCGGCGAATTGATGCGAAATCAGAGAACAATTCTCTGAGCTGCAGACTGTCTGGCGGAGAGGGAGGGATTTGAACCCCCGATACCCGTTAAGGTATGTCCGCTTTCGAGGCGGCTCGTAATCAGGCCGTAAGCGATTCTAAGTCAATGACTTGGGATTTTGAAGCGTGCAGTAAGGGTGCAAAATTAAAATTGTCGACCTTTTCTGCACCAAGCATTCTCGAAAGATCGCCTGATGAGCGCATCGCGCTCCTCTCGGATCGGGTGGCAGTTCTCGTTTTCGTGATTTGCGCGAAAGCGAAAGCTGAGCCATATTCCAGCGCGGAGAGAAGGCGCGAAATGGCACGCGGGCGCTCACGGCACCAGAAGGGAAGAGTGGTTTCAACCGAAGCCGGCGGCTGGGAGATCCACTACAACGTCTATGTCACCGATCCAGCGACCGGCAAACCCAAGCGGCGCCACCGCAGCCGTGTGGTCGGCTACCCGCCAAAAATGCGTAAGGCCGAAGCCGAGAGCATCCTCGCAGCCGAACTCGCAGCGGTCAACGGCGGTCCCATCACGCGCCCGGCCGACGGAACCATCACCTTTGGCGAGTGGATGCGGAATTTCTACATCCCCATGCGCGGCGCCAACTGGCGGCCCGCGACCCGCCGCAGCAACGACGGCTATCTAAAAAAACAAATCTATCCGCGTCTTGAGCACGTGGCGCTCAAAGACATCAGCAAATTCCAGGTGCAGATGCTGCTGAACCACCTGGCCGCGGCGGGCTATTCCTATAACGTCGTCTATCACGTGCGCGACATCATCAAGGCGGCACTCGCCGAAGCCCTCGACCAGGAAGTTCTCGAACGCAACGTGGCGCGCAAAACCGTAATCCCGGAGATCGAGGAGCGAGAGAAAGCGGTTCTGCCGGTGGAGTGGTACGCCAAACTGCTGGCTGGTCTGCGCATGCCACGCGACCGCGCCATCTTCCTGATCGCTTCGTTTTGCGCGCTACGCCCCAGCGAAATCTTTGGCCTGACCTGGGGCTCGTACCAGGGCTTGATGTTCAAAGTCATGAACACGGCTTGGCGGGGGCAGTTTCAGGCGAAGAAGATCAAGCGCAAGAACCGCTTTGGGCGCACCAACTACCGCTTGGTTGCCATCCCCGAAGCTGTCCGTCGCTCCGTTGAAGAATGGCGCCGCGAATGCGGCAACACGGAGGAGAACACGTTGATGTTTCCCGCCATCGGCGCTCGCGGGCGTAAGCCGCTCGACAAACCCATGCACCCGGATAACTGGCTTCGACTCAGACTCTATCCTGTCGCTAATGTGTTGGGCCTGTCATTTCATCCCACCTTCCAGGTGCTGCGGCGCAGCTTTTCCACCCATGGCAAGATGGAAGCACACCCGACCGAGATGCAGGCGCAACTTGGGCACAGCGATATTCGGACCACGCTCAACATCTACACCCAAACTCTCGATGCTGAGGTGCTCCATATGGCGAATGAGGTGACCAATCGCTTGCTTCAACTCGAAAAGGAAGCTGAATCAGGCTCAATTCAGTGACATCCAGCCAGGGAAGGCGGTGAAAACGAGCTTCCTTGGTAAAATGAAAATGGAAATTCACGGCGCGGAGAGATGGCCGAGTGGTTGATGGCACCTGCCTCGAAAGCAGGCATACCTTAACGGGTATCGGGGGTTCGAATCCCTCTCTCTCCGCCAGATCTCATGTGCCTCCCTTCTACCCTTCACGAGCTTTTCATGTCACATGCTTCGTACTCAGCAGCCCGGCTAAAGGCTCTGTCTTACCTAAAATTGCGGTCGCATAGAAATTGTTGAACGTCCTCTTCGCGGAATTTCCAAAGTCCTTTGCCTTTTCGTGAACCCAGTTTGATGGCCTGCAACTTCGGTTGTCGGCGCCCTGATGCGTGGTCCCGCACCCAGCCCTTACTTACGCCGAGCCATTTCGCGACATCGCACACATCGAGCAGGCGCCTCGGTTGCTGAAACAAGGAAGTTACATTATCCCGGTGCGGGGCCAGACCTGGCATGGCGATTAAATTCGTCGACGATTCTGCGGTGTTCATATCTAAAAAGCTCCCTTCAAATCGAATGGCATTGTTGCTCAGCTTGTGAGTTGGGTCAAAAAGACAGCAATTTTAGCTGCATTTGACCGAAAACTGATTTGGGCTTAGTTTCGCATCGCTCAAGGCTGTGAACAGGCTCGGGGAGAAGTAACGGTGTTTGCATCTATTCAAGAAATCGAAGGCGCTGTGCGCAGAACGGGTTACATAGCTGACCCAATCACCATAACAACAGTTTATCTCGCAGCGAGACTCCATAAGCCGCTGTTGCTGGAAGGCCCCGCTGGCAGCGGAAAAACCCAATTGGCGTATGCGGTTGCTGCCGCCACAAACACGACAGTGGAACGCCTGCAGTGCTACGAGGGAATCAACGAAGAAAAGGCCATTGGTAAGTTCGACGAGCAAATGCATTGAGCGGTTGCGGCAAGAGCATCAAGAGCTGCTGGCCGAATTTGAGAGTCTGCTTCACGGCGTCGAAACGGCCCTTCAGGCTGCTGAATTGGGCGCTCGGCGACTCACGGATCACGAACTCTTTCTCGAACTTAAGCGTGCCCTCAATCCTCTTTCACCTGACAGGCGCCCCTATCGCCGCCCGGAGGAGCAACTCAGATATTCGAGCGCGCGGGAGCAGATGGCCGATGTAAGCATTGTGGACGAAACCGATGGATACCTGAATCTCAGCGGCGTTCTGTACTCACTTGTAAGCTTGAAGGAATTGCCGGATGCGACCTTCCCTGGGGTACTGCGGGAGCTAATCGGTCTTGATTTTCCCATCATTGTCAACGCACAGATCACGATTCCCGACCAGGCAAAGGTGCTCAAGGGCTACAAAGGCCGGCTACGCAAGATGCAGGCGGCACAAAAGGACGCGAACGGCGGCTTCCGTATCAATGTCGAGGCACGGGTCGCCGAAGAACAGTTGGTACGGGTCCAGCAGGACATTATTTCAAGCTCTGTGAAGGCGGCAAAGCTGAGCCTGGTCATCGGGACGCGCAGTTCCCAACGTGCAGTGACAACATCTGAACTGGAACAGGCCGAGCGCACCATCGACAATCGCCGTCAGCAGCTCCTTTATGCGATCGCCCGCATGAACGGGGCCAAAGCAGTAGCCGAAACCCTTGCCAAGAGGCGTCTCTTTATTAGTTCACTTCCCGCGATGGCCGGGGCCGACAAGCGAGACCAGGACCTGCTCACATCAAACGCAGCCGATTTGCTGCCGGTCGAGGCGCCGTGGAACGGAATGCCCCGCTCTCCACTTTTCCTGTTTGAGACGCCATATCGCCAGCTCATTCCTTTTTCATTGTTCGATCCCGGCCTAAGCGACGCCAACATGCTCGTTATGGCCAAGTCGGGCGGCGGAAAGACATTCATGGTGCAGCAATTCTTGCTGATGGCCGCACGTGACAATCCTTTGATCTCGATTATCGAACGCGGTGACTCCTATCAACCCCTGGTTGAACTGATGGGCGGGCGCATGATCACCATGTCGCTCGATGCCAATCAAACGATTAATCCCTGGGACCTTTCGGAGGCCGAAAAAGAGCCGAACAAAGACCAGGTCGCATTCCTCAAGAACCTAACGCGCCATATGCTCGGTGAGGGCCGCGCCGAGGATACGGAATTGCTCGACAACCTGATCACTGAGGCAATCCTCAGGACTTACAAGCGTGCGGCGATACGGCCATCCAATCCCATTCCCACATTTTCCGATCTACGGGATGAACTGGCTCAGTGGCGCGATGAAGACAAGAACGAACGAGTCATGGACGAGGCGCACCTTGCCGCTATCAAACTGCGCAGCTGGACAGGCGACAAAGGTGTGTACGCCAAACTGTTCGACCGCCCGACCACAATCTCGCTCGATAATCCGTGGCTGTTTTTCAACGTGGAGCAGTTGAGTGACGACCCTCGGCTTGAAACCGCGATGAGCCTGCTCATCGCGCATGCCACGGCGCGGCGGGCATCAGGCAAGGACGGGCGCCGAAGCATTACCGTGCTCGATGAGTGCTGGTTTCTGCTCGATTCTCCCGTCCTCGCCCCTGAGGTCGTTCAACTATTCCGCACGGCCAGGAAGCGCAATGCAAGTGTTTGGGGCATCAGCCAGACCGCCGAGGACTTTGTGGGCACGGAATCAAAGCCGCGCGTACACGGCGCGGGAATCGTCAAGAATACGACAACCAAGATTATCGGCCAGCAGCCTGGGGACATGACTGCATTGCGCGAGCACCTTCATTTGAATGACACGGCGCTCAACCAGATCAAGCATTTCAGCGCGCCGAGCAAGGGAAAAAGCGCCGATGCCCTGATCGTAATTGGCGAGAAGGCTGAAACCACGCACACGATCCGTATGTCGCCTACTCCTGTGGACTACTGGATCGCGACCACCTACGCACGCGAGAGGCTATATCGCTCATGGTGGATCCAACAGCATAGTGGCAAGCCGTTGATGGACACATACCGGGACCTCGCCGACCGCTTCCCATCCGGCCTTGCTGATCTCGAAATGTTGCCAGAGGAGTTTTCAGGAGAAGTTGCAAAAGGAGTTGTCAGATGAAGAAGTACTTTCGCCATTTGGTAGCGATTCGGGCAAAACTTGGCCGTGGGAAGCGCTTACTTGCAGTGTCTCTGATTGCGCTGCTTTTGCTCCCTGGCACCGCGCGTGCGGCGGGGCTGACCGACATCATTACGCTGTTGACTACCATCACCAGCACGATCCAGAACGCAATTGGCGGGGTCCTCACGGGAATTCAAACCCTCAATTCCACGATCAACAATTTCCGGCAACAGGTGATCTGGCCTGTGACCGCCCTCAACGAGACCCGCGCGTTTGTTAATTCCACGCGCGCCCAATATCAGACTTTGATGGCGCAAGTTCATGCAATCAGGAACAACAGTGCGACACTCGCTAACCCGACGCAGTTGGAATCGTTGTTCCGGAGCGCGCAGGCAGGCGGCATTGCCCAGCTTCAGCCGTTGTACACGAACTTATACACGCCCGTTCCTCTGGCGAAAGATGCCAAACCAATCCAGCGGAACTTGATGGACATGGATGATGCTCTGGCCATGGGATCGCTCAAGACTTTGGTGCTTGCCGACCAAACGACAGCAGGCATGCTGACACTCGCCGATTCAATCGAACAGCAGAGCGCCACTGCCGCTCCTGGCTCGGGGCCAATGCTGGCTGCCGAGTCTCAAGTCGCCAGCCTCGAAAGCCAGGCATATCTCGCCAAAGTCCTTGCGGCCGAACTGCGGCAGGAAGCGGCAAAACTCGCGCACCAAAACACGTTGCTCAAGCAGAGCGCAACGGCGACCCGCAATTTACAGAACCAGATTCAACAGGTGCTCACGCACCCATAGGAGAAAGAGATGGAACGCAAGTTATCTATTCGTGCTTGGAAAGTTATCCGGACCGCCGTCGCATTCGTGCTCGCGTTCGCGGTTGTCGTGATGATGCTGCCTACAAAGGCCAGGAGCCAATTGGGACTCGATCCTTGTTGCGCCATTATCTCGGTCGGGTTGACAACGATTTCAAATCTCCTGACTAGCGCTGTCGCGAAGCCACTCGGAGCCATTCAGCAGCTTGAGCAGCAGGCAGCCAATTTTGAGCAGCAGGTGGTATTCCCGATCGCGGCGCTCAATCAGGCGCGCGGGTTGGCCGGTCAGTTCCAGGGCCAGTTCACGCAGATGAAAAAGACGTTTCAGTTATCTGTCTCAAGCGCCACCTTGCCTGCATCGCAACAACTTGAAAAAAATCTGCTTTCACGAAATCCGAGTTCGGTTCCGCAGATTTCCGGCAACTATACGGCTCTCTATGGCGCGGTAATGCCGGCAACTAACGCGCCACCACAAGTGCGCGACCTGGTTGACATGACGGACGCCGAGGCCCAGGCGGCGATGAAAAAAGCAGTCGAAATCGATGCTCTGGCCGATCTTGAGCTGCAGGCGGCGGAGCAGATCAATCAACAGTTGCAGACGGCCGCTCCCGGAAGTGCGCCGATTCTCGAAGCACAGGCGTCAGCATGGCTTGTCCGTGCGAATGCTTACACCCAATCGGCGATGGCTGAGCTGGTGCGAGTGCGGTCAATCGAGCTGGCCAATAATGGCGCGCAATTAAAGTTCTCGACCGCTCATACCACGAATTTGCATTCAGCTGGAAGCCAGGTGCTGCAGGGGGCGCACTGATCGTGTTTTATTTCGAGCACCTACTGAATACGGCTCTGGCAGCGATCGATGGTACGCGGGTCATTCCGACCATCACGAACATGGCGTTCGCGATCCTGCTGATCGGATTCCTGGTCGGCTTATATCAGGCAGCGCTACGCGGGGGTGACCTTCAGGCGCTGGCGGTAACGGCGATCAAGTACCTCGTGGTTGCCATGATCTTGTCGAACTGGACGACAGTGTTCCGCGATGTAAATGGATCTTTTACCGCAGTTGCGGATTTCGTGTCGAACAGCTCGGGTGCCGGCGACATGTTCATGAATTGGATGACGCAGCTCCAGCAGCAGGCGACAACCAATCCCAACCTCACATTCTGGGACATGATTACCGGCGATATCTCAGGAACGATCACCGTCGGGCTGCTGCTGATTGCCTACATTGTCTACGCGCTGGCCATCATCATCTTCTGCTTCTTCTACACGCTCTACGGCACTGTCTTGTATGTCACCGGACCGCTGGTGTTGGCGCTCATTCCCGTCTCTGGGATCGGACAGCTCGGGAAAACTTACGCCATCAATCTGATGATCTGGAATGCCTGGGGAATTCTCTATTCAGTTTTTGGTGCGCTGATTACAGCCATTCACTTCAACCAGGTCAATAACGTACTCGGCAATGGGTTTCTCGGATTCCTGCAGGGCGTGCCTGATTCGACGATGCTGGGACTGGTGAGCATTTTCTACGCCCTTGCCGTTGCCATGGTCCCGTTCATCGCCAAAGGAATTATTTCTGGTGACGTCGGATCGACCGCGATGGCTTTGGTCCGCGCGGCAGCCACTGCGGCGGGCGCAGCTTTGGCGGCCGTGAGCGGTTTTGCCGCTGGTGCTGGCGCTGGCGCAGCCGCAACTCCCGCGGCGGCGGGAGCAGGTGCGGGTGGCGGTTCGTCCACCATGATCATGAGTTCATCCATGCCTCCTCCAACTCCGGCGACATCAATGGCGGGATTCCTGCAATCGGGAATGGCGAGCGCAATGAACAGCAACAGCAGTCCGGGTGCGCCGGCGGTAAGTGGAGGCACGAACGGGAGTTCCGGAAATGAGAATGGAAGTCGCTCCGCTTCGGGTAGCCCGGCGAGATCGGGCTACATTTACTCGCCAAAATCAGTGACTCAGGCCGTCACCTTCAACGTTGCGCGGGCCTTGGGACGTGCAGCAGGAAGGCAAAAACCGGAGGACAACTGATATGGCTGGAGGTTTGTATGTGGAGACAACCGCCGATGTGGGAGCCGCAAGGAACGAAGTTCCGGCCTTACAGCATCACCACCCTGATCTTCTTTTATATCGGCAAGTTTTTCGGCCTTCTGTTCAGACGCCGCAGATAGGTCAGTAAGGAAGAGATGAATATGTGGTTCAAGAGGAATAAAGCGCAGCAGTCGGAGCTTGAGGAAAAAATCAGCTACAGCCGCTACTACGAACACGATGGAGCTCTGCGGGCATATGCCAATCGCGCCATGGTTCTGGCGTTTTTGTGCGTGCCTGCCACGTTGCTTGCACTCGGTTTTGCCGTTTACGTGCGCGTGCAGCCACCAACGGTAATCCGCGTGGACGAGAATGGCCAGGCAGGAATTGTAGGCCCGCAAAAGCCATCGCTTTCGATCACGCAGGGAGCGGCGGTAGAGCCGAGCGAATTCGAGAAGCGGGCCTTTATACGCCAGTTTCTCGAACGTTATCTCAATTTTTCTCCTTCAAACGTAAGCCGCAACTGGGCCGATAGTCTGAACATGATGACTGCCAATCTGCGCCGTACTGCGTTTGGCGGCATGCAGAAAGAGAATCTGGTCGGCAAGATTCAAGACGATCAGAGCAGTTCAGAATTCCAACTCCGCTCGCTTGAGGCCGCAAAGGACGACCCACTGACTTATACCGCCTTTGGAGTTAAGCAGATCCACCACCTTCATGACCACAACGAAAGCGTGGACAAGGTGGTCAGTGAATTCCACGTGCGCCTGGTCGTCGACAAGCGTTCAGAGCAGAACCCGAGCGGACTTCTCATTGGTGAGTACTGGGAGCGGGTGATCGAGGGCGAGAAACGCGATTGGGTCCTGCAACAAGCAGATTTTGCTGGGCAGAAATGAAGGAGCGTCGCAATGGAAAACAGACCACCGGCAGGCTCATCGGCCGCGCCGGCAGCAAACGATGAAAACAATCGGCGAAAGAGGCGAAATGGGGTTGAAGTGTCTCTGCGCTATTTCCTGCCAAAATCCGGCTCATCACCCGGTGTACCGGAATTGGGCCAGGAAGTAGCGGGCGAAGGCGAGGCCCTGATTCAGTCTTTCAAGAGCGGCCAAGCGTTCTACACGTTAGCGGCTTGGAAAGCAGTTCCGGAGGTAAATGGCGGCGGCAGTCCTGTGATCGTGAAGCAGGCTGTCACACAAAATTGAGTTTCTCTTTAACAACACAGCACTCGACTTCTCAGATGACCAATGCAAGTGATTTGGTCTTTTGAGCGCCCCACGGCTTGATGTGGGGAGATGTGCTGACCGGGCTTCTCGCTATCGAGCGCCTGGCCGAGCGAACCCGAATCACGGGAGGCCAGGCGAGACGACGAGAGCTTGCGGTTACGCAGACTCCTTAACTCTCTCCGGGTCTCCGGCGGGAACAAATAGTTAAGGAGAATAAAAATGACGAAGAATACGAAGACGAAGAATTACAGAATCCCGGCTGACCAGATTCAGAACCTTGAGATTGACCGCAATGGCAGAGTAGCGCCACGGCTGCATGATCTTGAGCCCTTGAAAAACACGCTGCTCAGCGTGCTCTATCCCGAAATCAAGGTGGCCAGCGTAAACGTACCGACCGAGATCCTGGACGACTACGAGGAATCGCAGGTCGAAAACAGGCTGGCAAAACTAGTCTGGAACGGAATTCACTACAAATTAGTCGGCGCGAGTGGTTCGGCAAAGAAGGGTAAGTTTTACTTTGTTGACCAGGAGCACAGCCGTGCAATTGCCGAGCGGTTCCAGCATTGGCCGCAGGCGGCAATCGTCTATTTCGGGATCCTCGTTTCCTCATGCAAGGTGATGATGGAGGAACCCGACGCACATGTGCTC
>DASXJO010000168.1:0-6651 GCA_036497385.1 Candidatus Angelobacter sp.
CTGGCGCACAATGGCTGAGCCTTGCGCCTGTTTTGCTAGATGTCCCGTTTCAATCTGGAGGGTTTTGCCGCCTGCAAGTTCAACAGTGGCTGTCTGCTTCATCAGTTCCTCTTTTCCAGGAGGACCAGCAGTCTGAATTCATAAAGAGAGCAATCTGAACAGCGAAGGCGGGAGACACACGTTTCCCACCGGCGCTAGATGACCGTGTTTCCGCTCGATCTCGATCGATTATTTACGGATTCCAAGTTTCTGAATGACGTCTTTGTAACGCTCAGTATCGTACGTTTTCAGATAGTCCAGCAGGCGGCGGCGCTTGCTGACCATCATAAGAAGACCCCGCCGGGAGGCATGGTCCTTTTTATGGTCCTTGAAGTGCTCCGTCAGCTCGCCGATACGCTCACTGAGAATGGCAATCTGGACTTCCGGGCTGCCCGTATCAGATTGATGCGTACGGAAGCGGTTGATGACGTCGGCCTTGCGCTCTCTCGCTAACACTGAATTCTGGTCGACTCCTATATCTAAATCTCGTCCTGTAAGTGACTTAAACAGACTATCACGGAGCCGCGAGAACTGTAAAGCGCAGGTATTTTGGCATTTCTGGCATTTCCTGATCCGCGCTCGTCCTCGCAAATCCGCGGTAAGTCTTTTCCTTTTCAGATCAGCGTCATCAGTGGTGATCAGTGGTAAGCTTTTGCTTTCCCGATCACGGCGATCACCCGATCACGCGCAATCACCCTATCTTTCCTATTCCTCCGCTTCCTTTGTTCCTCTGTGTTTCAAGGTTTTGCCTTCAGATCACGGCGATCACCCGATCACGCGCGATCGCCCGATCTTTCCCCCTCCTCCGCTTCCTCTGTTCCTCTGTGTTTCAAGGTTTTGCCTTTCCGATCACGGCGATCACGCGCGATGTCGGCGATTACGGCGATCCTCTGAGACAACCTTCTATCCACTAACCGCTTCGGATTTACTAAGCCACTCGTCGTAGCACTTGGAGGGGAAACTATAATGAAAATGTTCAGAATCGCAGCTTTACTGCTGCTCTGCGCCAGCTTTGCCGCGGCACAGACTCCCGCAACCACTCAGACCGCAACCGCCAACCAAGCCGGCTCAACCCAGGTCACCAAGCCGATGCTGGAGTTTGCCAATGCCAACTCTGCCAAAATCGCCTGGACCTCAAAAGCGAGCCAGGATCTGGTTCTGCAGTACAGCACCGATCCCAATAACTTTAACCAGGCGGCGGATGCCATTGAGAAGACAGGCGGCGACAATCACCGCGCGACGATCTCTAACCTGCAGCCCAACACCACTTACTACGTCCGGATGACAGACAAACAAGGACAGCCCGTTGGCTCGGTCTTTACCTTCAAAACTCCGGCACAGGGCGCAGCTCCAATACACGAGCAGCCCTTGCAATCTCAGTAACGGCCGTTTACCTGCTTTCACCCTGCCTATGGGCAGGGTGAAGCAGAGTTTTTCAGGCTTCAACCTTCGCGTCATCCCTCAAGCCTCCACTATCCTTCAAGCCTCCACCCCTCTGTTCTTGCGCATTTCAAAGCTTTTTTGATTTTCATTTTTGGGAGCTTGGATTTCTGCTTTTTTCCTTGATCTTCCTGTTCCTCCGCTTCCTCTGTTCCTCTGTGTTTCAAGGTTTTTCCTGATCCGCGCCCATCCGCGTGAATCCGCGGTAAGTCTTTTCCTTTTCAGATCAGCGTCATCAGTGTTGATCAGCGGTAAGGTTTTGCCTTTCCGATGACGGCGATTACGTGCGATGTCGGCGATTTCGGCGATCTCTTTCCTGTTCCTCTGTGTTTCAAGGTTTTTCCTGATCCGCGCTCATCCGCGTGAATCCGCGGTAGGTCTTTTCTTTTTTCAGATCAGCGTCATCAGTGTTGATCAGCGGTAAGCTTTTGCTTTTCCGATCACGGCGATCACCCGATTACGCGCGATCACCCGATCTTTTCCCTATTCCTCCGCTTCCTCTGTTCCTCTGTGTTTCAAGCTTTTTCCTGATCCGCGCCCATCCGCGCTCATCCGCGGTAAGTCTTTTCCTTTTCAGATCAGCGTCATCAGTGTTGATCAGCGGTAAGCTTTTGCTTTTCCGATCACGGCGATCACCGATCACGCGCGATCACCCGATCTTTTCCCTATTCCTCCGCTTCCTCTGTTCCTCTGTGTTTCAAGCTTTTTCCTGATCCGCGCCCATCCGCGTGAATCCGCGGTAAAGTCTTTCTAATCCCCATTCTCATCCGTACCATCGGTTTGCTTTTCTCCGTGCCTCCGTGTCTCGGTGGTGAAGATTTGTTTTTGCCTTACCATTTTCTTCAACTCAATCACCTCCAGCGGACACTCCGGCCAGTTATGCTCCCAGCACACAATAATGTCGGCCTTGGAGGGATCATGCATATGCCGCAGGAAATTGCGGCTTTCGTATTCAAACTCAATTTTCACCGGCCTGTTCCGGTCTTTCCCGGCCACGCGTATTGCCTCGCAGTCCGGAAACTCCGTTTGCACCTTCAATATCATGAACCCCAGGCTTGCTGACATGGCTCCAAACAGGCTAATCACTCCGCCCTCGTTCGTTGGACCATAAACGTGTCCCCATGCTCCTATCAGCGCCCCGTAGGTAGCACGGCTGTCCTTCGCTCGTTCGCCGGACGCCTCGGCGGACACCTCGGTCGACGACACGGTGGCGCCGCCCCGTCCGCCGCCTGGCTGCAATTCAATCAGTTCCAGCACGTCTCTAAACTCGCCATCCAGCCCATGCTCTTCGGCATACAGCTTCATCCGTTCCCCAACCATGTTCCACGAGCCGGCGCACCTCATGAGTGGACGTGAGCTGTATTTGCTCCGCCGTTCGTATTCCCAAACCGTTGGGATTTTCTTGAGCGCGCGCACCACCTCGGCCCAGTCCATGAACAGCCGGTCAAGCTCTACTTTTCTACCTCGTTCCGGCACTTCCAGATTGCATTCTTCCAGCGCTTGTTTGTAATTGCCAAAGTGCTTCCTGATCTCCGGACGGTCGATGCCTGCGTGCTTCATCAGTTCCGCAACGGTCGGCACCTGCTTCAGCTTTTCCGCAAGCGCCACAATGGCTGCTCTTACCTCTTGCCTTGTCATGTTTTCTCCGATGGCCTGTTTGCGCGTTGTCTCTACGCATAAATAGGCAGAAGGGCTCCATCGCGCGTCGTTTTGCGCGTAATGGGTAGAAAATAAAAAAGCCACCTGTTTCAGGTGGCTGCTGGTTTAGATTTTTGGGTTCTGGGGGACTTACGATCTTTCAGGCGTCTCTTGGTTCTTGCCAAATACCGGTAACCAAGTACCAAATACCGAGGAATTTGGCTGAGTGCTAATTGCTAAGTGCTATCTGCTTATTTTTGTGGCACCGGCACTCTTGCCGGTGATTTATACAATGTTTGGATTTGGCTGAATCCTGAGTGCTGAATCCTGAGCGCTCGAAATGCAGAAAATAAAAAAGCCACCCTTGCGGATGGCTCCTGATTCAGGTCTTGAGGTTCCAGGTTTTAGGGTTCCAGGTTTTAAGGTTCCAGACTTTTTGGGGTTCTATGCCAATTTTAGTTCTATCGTGCCTCTTAATTGCTCGTCATCCCGACGGTCGTAAAGCGAGCGCGCGTAGTCATCAGCGCGCGAGTAGGCCGGAGGGACCTTGCGTTTGCATTTATTAAAAGAAGAACACTATTTACTAAACAGCTATACGGGTTCCCGATCTTTCGGGTGTCTCTGTGGCCCTGACTAAGTACCAACTACTAATTACCGAAACGCTTGTGGACCGCAGCCGCCCTCGGCTGCGAAACGTCGACTTACGAAAAAGGGGATTTCTTAAAGGAATTACGAAACTGAAGGGACTTTAAACATCCAACCCAAGACCTAAGAGCTAAAAGCCCAAGAGCTAACTGCTAACTGCTAAGTGCTAATTGCTAACGGCGGCATGTGCGGCGCAGCTTCGTCCATTGGCCGCCGAGCTTTAGGTGCCTTCATCCCTGGTGTAATCGCCTGATTGCAACAAATATCTGGATTCACAATCCGCGAAGGCATAGATTACCAGAGTGAAAAGAGTGACCAAGCTCATGTTCGCAGTTGCGATTGTTTTCGCGGTGTCAGCTGCTTCCGGTCAGAACCAAGCTGCGTGGAAGGTATTCACTAACCGGTCAGGATGGAGTATTCGTCATCCAGCGGATTGGCAACTCAGCAGCTGTAACTCTTGCAAAGACCTTCACGAACCGGGGGTCTTCGTCAGTTTCTTCCCGCCAAAAAAGCCAGACAGCGATGGTTCGGTAATGGTTGAACAGCTTGGCGCCAAACCAGTTGGCACATCCGACGACGCTTGGCTAGCCAATATTGCGAGGACAGCAAACCTCAATAAGCAAGTCGCCGAATCAAGGATGAAATTAAACGGCCTTCCTGCACTGAAAGTTCGCTACCGCACTGCGTCGGGAGGTGAAATGGAAGCCGTTTACGTCTTAGCTGGCGTAGAAACCTTCGAGGTCTCCTTTAGCCCGTTCGGTGACTCACCACAACTTCCGCTTGAGAAGGTCGGTAACTTCCGGAAGTATCTGGAGATGCTGAGCAGCTTCCGAGTTCGCCATCGTTAGTTGGCGATATATCGCCATTTCACCAGTAACCCGCGCTCCGAGGATTGTCTGGGGACTTCTCAATGGACCCGACACAATGAGCATAGTGTTAAGCCGCAGCAGAACGGCTCCATTCGCGCCTCATTTTTGCGCGTGAATGGGCATAAATCAAAAAGCCACCCTTGCGGATGGCTCAATTTAAAAACTCGATTTCAAAAACTCGGTTTCAAGAACTAGATTTCAAAAATACTTGTGGACCGCAGCCGCCCTCGGCTAACTTTCGGCTGTACCCGTTCTGGCATTCCACGTCATCCAACCAAACACGAGTCCCGCCAGCGGCCAGAGGACTGCATGGAAGAGTAGTTTCCCTGCGGAGAGATCGTGAGCGGAACCACTCCAATACTTCCAGTCGAGGTAATCGTCGAAGGTTGTGACAATCCACATCCCGCAACCCCACCCAATGACGCCCTTCAACCACATGTGCTGTGAAAAGGTGAGGCTCTGCAAGGTGCCATTGCGCTGCCGCAAACCGCGAAACAGCAATCGGACCCCGAAAGCGCGCCCAATGAGTGTAACCACGGCAACCAGAGCAAGAACACTGGCAAGGCAACAACTATCTGGATAAAAAATTCAGCCACGACGGAAACATGATAGCTCATAAGTAGCTGAACCAGTCTGACGTTGTTGATTCACCAGTAACCCGCGCTGCGAGGATTGTCTGGGGACTTCTCAAAGGAACCCGACACAATTCGGCAGCCTGAATAAAGCCATCTGAGCCCGGTTGTGAGTGTCAACGACTGATTAGCCCATCATCGAATGGTAAACGTGACGGTCTCCTTTGTATCCACCGGAAGAGTTTTGCCGTTCTCAACATACGGCCTGAACTCCCACTGGCGCACCGCATTGTAAGCGGCTGTCGCGAGCATCGGATGTCCCTTGATGATGTGCAAGGCGTGGACCCGGCCGTCCTCGCCCACGATCACACGCAATTCCACCACTCCCTGGATGTGGGCAACGCGCGCATCCGGCGGATATTGCGGTTGGACGTTTTTCGCGATAAGTCCTTTTGCGGACCTTTCATCCAGATGCACCGGAGCGTCACCGTTCGGGTCACGGTAGTGATCCAGGGTGTTATTGAAGTTCAAGGTAATCTCGGTGCGTACAGGAACGGGTGTGCCGTTGACCAGGTACGGCTCAAATCCCCATTTCTTCACCGTCTTCTCCGCCGCATCTTTCAGCGCCTCAATTTTGCCGCTGACGGCTTTTGCTTTCCTCACCTTTCCTTCGGCTGAGACAGTCACCTCAATTGCGACGGTCCCGCTTATTTCGTAGGCAGATAATTCGCGCGGGAACTCAACCGCCGCAGAGGAGTCTAACTTCTTCAGGTCCGATGCGGGGACCTCATATACGCTATCTTTGCCTGACATAGGAGGGTTGGCAAGACCGAACGTTTGGGCCATCACCGATGCTGGCGGCAAAATAAGAAAACAGATTGGCAATAGGCGGAGTGAAAATCGCATCACCGCGATTGTAAATGCGAGCGCGACCCCATCCACTGAGATTGTAGCTGTTGAAATATCGCCCTGAAATATCGCCCTAATGACTCACTGACAACATCTGAGCGCAATCTTGAACCACTCTCCGCGCTTATCGCAGATATAGACTTCTCGACCGCAAAGCAAGCCTGCCCGCGGTGAGCATATTTAAAGCTTCGACCTTTGTAAATCGAATCGATGCTGGAAGCTAAAACTCAAAGCTAAGAGCTAAAGGCTAAGAGCCAACAGCTGCTTTTTCCCACACTCCCGCCACCTGTCTAATGGCGATGTGTTGCTCAGAAATGCATCCGTAATCAGACACACTCCAGTCCACTAGAGGCCGCGGAAGCTGGGAACCCAAACGGTAGGTCACAGTCCACAGGGGTGCAGGCCTTTTCGGGTTTCCCCGCCGATGCCGCTCTCGGTCCAACCGTACAGATTCGAAAAACCTGCGCTCACTGTGGACCCAACGATGGCCCGCAGATTGGCAGGGTGCAGCCTTTCCGGGGTTTCCCCGCCCGATGCTG
>DASXJO010000169.1:0-10369 GCA_036497385.1 Candidatus Angelobacter sp.
ATCGCAGATGTAAGCCCGGGGATAATCGCTGGGTGACGAGATGAGCTTGGCAACGGCGTCCTGCGACTTATGGCAGAACGAGCAACGAAGGGTTTCTTCCGGCGTCCTGGGCTTCACAATCTTGCTCCTTGGTTCAGTCGGGCCTTGTATCTGGCCAGCGGCCCATCTGACCTCACTACTGTAACGCTACTTGTGCTTATAAATAATATCGTCGATGATGCCGTATTCTTTGGATTGTTGTGCATTCATTATAAAGTCACGCTCAACATCTTTTTCCACCTTTTCCAGCTTTTGCCCGGAGTGCTTGGCAATGAGCTGGCTGGTGATTTCGCGCATCCGCAGAATCTCTCTAGCATGTATATCAATATCCGTGGCCTGGCCGCTAAGGCCAGACATTAAGGGTTGATGAATAAGAATCCTAGAAGTGGGTAGGGCGAAACGCTTATTAGGGGCACCAGCGCAAAGTAACAAGGCCGCCATGCTGGCCGCCTGGCCGCAGCAAATCGTCATCACGTCCGGACGCACGAACTGCATGGTGTCATAGATCGCCATGCCCGCCGTGATCGATCCGCCGGGGGAGTTGATGTAAAGCTGGATGTCTTTTTCCGGGTCTTCAGCCTCAAGAAACAGCAGCTGCGCGATCACCAGGTTGGCGATTGTGTCATCAATGGGCGTGCCAATGAAAATGATGTTGTCGCGCAGAAGCCGCGAATAAATGTCATAAGCGCGCTCTCCGCGGCTGGTCTGCTCTACTACCATCGGTACAAGTGCCATAAGATCGCTTTATCCTTCCGTCTGCAAAGCCGGTCAATGCCCGGCGGGAAAAAATTGAATTACTAATTTGAGTTCGAATACAGCAAGTTTAACGCTTTTTCGCTTCGCATGCGGTCGCGTAAACGTTCCACGGCATTATCTTCCGTGAGACGCTTTCTTACTTCCTCAACCGGCTGCTGCATCTGCGCCGCCATAGCTTCGATTTCGTTATTCAGCTCTTCATCGCTCACCTGGATATTTTCCTTAATGGCGATCTTGGCCAGCAGCACGCTCGACTTCACTTCTTTTACCGCGAACTCTTCCTGTCCGGCGCGCAGCCGCCCAAAGTCCATGCGACGCATGTCTTCTGTCTTCATCCCTTGTGCCGCCAAGGCCCGCAACCCGCGCTCCAGACGCAGATCAATCTGGTGTTCGACCATCGAGCGGGGAACAGGGAAGTCATGCCTGGCCAAGAGCTCTTCTATCAACTTGTCTTTGGTTTCATGCTCGGTTTTGTGCTTCAGCTCGGCTTCCATGTTTTCCCGGAACCGCTGTTTCAGGTCGCCCAGGTTCTGGAAATCGGGGCTCAGCTCTTTGGCGAATTCGTCATTCAGCTCCGGCAGCGTCTTGTTCTTAATGGCGTTGACCTTTACTTTGTAATCGAATGTAATGCCGGCTAGCCGCTTGTCATAAAAGTCTTCAGGATAAGACACTTCAAAGCTGCGCTCTTCGCCGGCCTTGGCTCCCGCCAAATTCTTGCTGAATTCCGGGATGGTGTTGGCCCCGCCGATTTCCACCAGCACATCTTCCATCTCCACCGGCTCAGTGGCGGTATCTTTTTGGTCTGCAGTTCCGGCGGCAGCGTCTTTTCCTTCGGCGGTCTTTTCTTCAGCGCCTTCGGGTTCGGGTTCGTCGTCAGGAAGGTTTTTGGGGCGCGCCTCGAATGACACTTGAACGAACTCGCCATTCTGCGCGCCACGCTCTTCGTCGACGGGATCGAAGCTGGCCTGCTTTTCCTGCAACAGCTTTATCTCGTGATCAACCTGCTCGTCGGTAACGGTCACGGCGGGCTTTTCGGCTTTGATGGCTTTGTAGTCCACCAGATCGAATTCCGGCAGCACTTCAAAGGCGGCCTTGAATTTGATGGGCTCGCCGGGAGTAAATTCCAGTCCATATATATGAGGTTGAGAGACGGGCCTGTATCCGCCCTTGAGCACGGCCTCACGGAAATATTGCGGGACCAGCTTTTCCACGACGTCACTGGTGATCTCGCTGGAAAAGCGGTTCCGCACCATGCTGGCCGGAACCTTGCCCTTGCGGAATCCCGGAATGCGGGCCTGCTTGGAATACTGCTGCACCTGCGCTTCCTGATGCTTGGCCACGACGTCGGCGGGGATTTCTACCTCAATCTCGCGCTTGCAGGCCGGATCCATGGGCGGAGGCCCCGAGGGATGCGTGTGGCCGGGCTCGCCATGATCGTGCTCGCCCTGATCGTGCTGGCCTTCAAGTGCCTGCGCCTCAGTGGTTTGGCCCTCTTCTGGCTGCTGCTCAGAGGAAGCGTTCTCAGGATTGTCGACTGCGTTGCGCTCTGCTGCGTTATCCAAGTGATTTCCTTATCGGTGCCGACGTGCTGCTGATGCTGAAAGACACGGAAAAACTGGGGATTTCCGGCACATACCCCGAGTAATCAGTTTAAGAGACGTTGCGGTAGGGGTCAAATGGGGCAAGGGAAGCGGAGGGGAGCGCACAGTACCTCGCGTTCTCGCGCACCCGCGTCATACGCAGGGATTGATGTAAGGATTCGCCAATTGGCTACGCCTTGGCGAACGACCCAGAATCTGTCACTTGCCGCTTCGCCGAGTCAGCGCGCTTCGATGTGCCTGACGATTTGAAATCAATTGCCGAAGCGAGGAAAAAAGAACGGGACCAATTTCTTGCAGCTCGGCTCGGGAAGCACTGGCTTGCTCCTGCATCATCCGTTTTCCGGCGGGCGTGAGGACCAAGGTGACCACGCGGCGGTCTAGGCCGGCACGCTCGCGCCGCAGCAAGCCCCGCTTTTCACAACGGTCCACTAATCCCACGGTGGTGTTGTGGTTCAACTGCATGCGTTCGGCCACAGTCTTAATGGTGGGTAATTGGTGCTCCGGCAGGCCTTCAATGGCAAGAAGAAGCTGGTATTGCTGCGGGTTATAGCCCCTGGCCCGCGCCTTTTCTTCCATGTAACGCAGGTATCTGCGTATCTGGTAGCGAAATTCCGCCAGAGCTTTGTACTCTGTCCGGCTCAGGGTTTTAACCTGGTCCTTGCCGCTCATGTAATTTTTATTTTGCATGCGTTGAAACTTCCCACCATATTTTTCCAAAAGTATTTTCAGGGACTGCTTAAGAAACCTGACAATTTTACCGTGTTGGGAATAACCGCCGGACAGCCAATCCCAAGGACCGCAACTTTAAGACTTTCTAATGTGATTGACTCCGTGAGTTGCTGGTAGTATGCTGCTCTCGATTCAATATCGCAATAGGATATTATTTTTTTTCTTCAACAATATCCTATTGCGATATTGTTGGCCATGGTAGAAGCGCGCACTCCGTAGCAAGCGGGCTTTTCTCACGGCGGGCCCTGTTCCACTTTGGCATTTCATTGAACGACTTTAGGAGCGCAACCATGAGCTATATTTATCTACCTGAAAAAGTATCCAAAGCGCGTCAGAAAGAGGCAGAAAACGCGCGCAAAAATCGCGCAGAGATTGTTCGCGCATACTCCCACGGCAAGGTTTCCCGCCGCGATCTCATCAAATGGGGAATCATCACAAGCGGAGGTCTCTTAGCTCCGATTCACGGCCTCAACCCCTTCGTTGCCAGCGCGTACGCCGATGGCGGCAGCAGCATTCCCACTGGCGCACCGCGTAGCCCGCTGTTCGGTGTCCAGGCGTTCACGCAACCCATGCCGCGTTTTGACGTGCTACCGCGTAACCCAGTCTCAACTCTCAGTCCGGCGCCGCAGGCTGAGTCCAACCAAACCCAGCAGGCGGTGCCCGACAGTCTGGGCGGCGGCTTTGGCCCTATTGAAGGCCGTCCTCCGGGGCCTATATGGGCGCACCAGCAGTTCAATCTGCTTCCGCCCCAAGTGGCTATCTCCGCCACTATGGAGGGAGCCAAGGTCAATACTGTTTACAATCCCGGCGTTGCGTCGAATTTCAATTCCGGCATTGATCCGACTACGCCGCTCAATCCACGCTTCCATCCCAATCTTCCGGACCAGGGGCCGTTGGCTTTCTGGACTTATAACGGCACATTTCCTCCCAAGCTTCTGCAGGTTCGCTACGGTGGCGATGCGGTGCTCTTCCGGTTGAGCAACAAACTCCCGCCGGACTTCACACAGAATGGCGGCTTCGGGCGCATCAGCATTTCCACGCACGAGCACAATGGACACCACGGAGCGGAGAATGACGGCTTTACCGGCGCCTATTTCTTTCCCAACCAGTTTTACGATTACCACTATCCAATCGTGCTGGCCGGCCGCAACAGCGTAAATACTGATGCGACTGATTCCCGCGCCGGCGGTCCTTCCGACAGCGGCGGCATCAATAAGATTCCGGGCGACTGGCACGAGACTATGAGCACGCACTGGTTCCACGACCACATGTTCAGCTTTACTTCGCAGAATGTGTACAAGGGCATGGCCGGAATGTTCAACATCTATAGCGCTCTTGACCGTGGCAATGAGGAAATGAATGACGGCGTAAACCTGCGCCTGCCCAGCGGGACGGCAAAATCGTGGGGCAACCAGGAATACGACATCAATCTCATGCTGGCCGATAAGGCATGGGACCAGGACGGGCAGCTCTTCTTTGATATTTTCGACTTTGACGGGTTCCTGGGCGATGCCATGACGGTGAACCTGGTCTATAAGCCGTTCTTCGAAGTCGAGCGCCGCAAGTATCGTTTCCGCATCCTCAACGGAGCTGTCTCGCGGTTCTTCAAAGTGGCGTTGAGCGATGGCTCGCCGATGATCTTCATCGCCAACGATGGGAACCTGATGCCCAGCCCCGTGGTCCTCTCTCAACTCGATGAACAGGGTATTGCCGAGCGCTATGACATCGTCATTGACTTCTCCCGCTACAACATTGGGGACAAAGTCTGGATGGTGAACCTGTGCGAGCATCAGAACGGAAAAAAGCCCGCCGATGATCTCTCGATTGCCCAGGCATTGTCAGGGCAGTCTCTCGATCCTTGTGTGGGGAAATTCCTGGAGTTCCGCATCGTGCGCAACCCGGCAACGCCGGACGTGAGCCAAGTTCCGGCCACAATGATTCCGAATCCCGATCTCTCAAGTATCCCAGTCACACGGGAACGAGTTTTTGAGTTCGGCAGCGGCGGAAGCCAGACAACCAATGATCCGGTTTCTACCTTCATGGGTCCCTGGGGCATCAAGACAGATAACCGGGGATCCACGCTCAATGCGGACTATGGACGCATCTCCGCTGCGCCCAAGTTCGGCACCCGCGAGATCTGGACCTTGAAAAATGGAGGCGGTGGATGGGACCACCCAATCCATATCCATTTTGAAGAGGGGCAGATTCTGGCGCGCAACGGCAGTGCTTCCAACGTACCCGCATGGGAGAAGGGCCGCAAGGACGTTTATCGGCTGCGTCCGGGCGGCAGTGTCACGCTCACCATGCAGTTCCGCGATTTTGGCGGCATGTTCATGGAGCATTGTCACAACACGGTTCACGAAGACAATGCCATGCTCTTGCGATGGGAGATCGATAACGCTGGCGGCGCATTCCTGAAAGCGCTGCCAACGCCGATTCCCAAGCCGCAAGGAGTTACGTTCGAAGATTCGGACGACATTCTCCCAACCGCCTTCTGAGAAGGCGTCTCCTCCTTGGGGAAGGTGAGGGCCGGCGGTGGTTAAGTTCTCCGCCGACCCTCTCTGAAATGCGGATGTCCAACGGAAAGGAAGTTCATCATGCGACGGATAGATCCATTAGGTATTGCGCTTGTTGCCGCGCTGCTCTTGCTCGCTGCTATCTCCATCTTCAATGCACGGGCTGCAAATCGCTGGGGAGCGAATTATTTTCCCAATGTTTCGCTCACTACGCAGGACGGTAAGACGGTGCATCTTTATGACGACTTGCTGAAGGGCAAGACCGTTGTGGTAAGTCTGTTTTACAGTGAGTGCCAGGATTCGTGCCCGTTGGAAACCGCGCGCCTGGTGCAGGTGCAAAAGATGCTGGGCGATCATGTGGGCAAAGACGTTTTCTTTTACTCCATCAGCATTGACCCTGAGCATGACACCCCCGCTGTGCTCAAGGCCTATGCTGAGAAATTTAACGTTGGGCCCGGCTGGCTGTTTCTTACCGGCAAGAAAGCCGATATCGATCTAGTGGGCAGAAAGCTGGGTCTTGACGCTGATCCAACTCTCAACCGGGACGGCCACACGGTTGATTTAATGATTGGCAATGAGCCCACCGGGCAGTGGCTGCGCAACTCCGCCACAGATAATGCCCGTTTTCTTGCCACAAATATCTCTACGTTGATCGATGGTTTTAACCGACACAACACGGAAGTTGCCAAAAGCTACGCCCAGGCCCAGCCGCTGGCCGTGACTGATAGAGGCCAGTACCTTTTTGCGACGCGTTGTGCGCCTTGCCATACCGTCGGCAATGGAGTAAAGATTGGCCCCGACTTGCAGGGAGTAACCAGCGTGCGCGACCGCACCTGGCTGTTGCGTTTCATCCAGAAGCCGGACGTGATGCTAACGGAAAAAGATCCGGTGGCCACGGCGCTCTTCAAGCAATACAAGGAAATTCGGATGCCAAACACTCGTCTGGGGCCGGATGATACCGAGTCAATCGTGAGGTATCTGGAAGGTCAAAGCGCGAAGTCATCTCACGTCGCTTCCACAACAAAGACCGGGGAAACCCAAACGGTTGAGAAAAAAAGCCTGGCAAACTGATTTTGGCAATTTGCCGTATCCGCAAATGAAGTTCTCCTTAGCTGCGCTCGCCCTATTTTAAGTGGAAAGGGTTTTTCCAGAGAGAAACTCCTCTCCCGGGCAGGGCTTCTCCCCGCCGCAATTTCTTTATGTGATCTGCATTGCTAAAGCACGCTTACGCTCCAGCCGGTCAGGCAAACATCGCCCATGGCGTGACCGAATCGCAGTTTGCGTAGCCCCCGTTGAAGCTGAATTCTCTCTGGAGAATTCTTGAACCGCGATGGCCTACGGAACCGAAGTATTAAGAATTAAAATATTCCAATCTTTCATTGACCCGTCCTGTCTACTCAGCTTATGCTTTCAACAACTGCTTCCCCCAAAGCAATTGCCAAAAAATTGGAAGGCTTTGAAGTCTTAGACGTTGAAGTCTTAGACTAAGAGCCTTTTTGCAACAGTCGACGGATAACCCAGGAGTATCGTAAGCGAATTGACGTGCGGGAAAGCCGTGGCGCGCCGATGCTCGTAGCCTAACCCTGCCTGGCTCACAACTTCCGGACCCTCAACCATGGGCGGGCGAGTCTCATCTGGGATATCCGCCCCCATGCCGAAATTGAACATTTCATGAGTTAGCAGAAGGCCCGCAGCCAAGTTATTGGCTCGCGAAGTAGTCGTCTGCTCACCCATGCCTGAGGCATGGGACGCAGATGTTTGCTTCAAAAGGCTTCAGGGCTAGAGCACTGGCTGTTCGTAGAAGGACTAAGCACATGAACGCTGCTCATGAGATGAAATCGACGATTGCAGGGGAAAGCAAAAACATAAACAGGAGCCTGTATGTATTACAACGCGAACGGCGAGAAAATCTCGCGAGCACGATGGAAAGAGATGTACAACGCCTTTAAAAACCGGCAGGAATTGGTAAAAGCCGGTCTAACCAGCCGGCGTGACCTGATGAAAATGGGCCTGCTCACCGCAGGCGGAATGCTGATTGCCAAGAAGGGCCTCAGCACTCGCGCCTGGGCAGACACATGGGGCAGCGGCCGTTGCTATTCAGGAACCAGCGGCTGCGGAACCTGCGCCAGCCCGTCAACCCGTCCGTGGGTCGCGAACATGCCGATTCCGACGGTGAAGCAGCCAATCGCGCTTTCCGCGCTGACTGGCCCCGCGCCGACCATCGCACCGAACAACGCAATCAATCCTGCCACTGGCATTGCTTATGAAGGGCGCACCCGCGCGCACCAGTCGCCCATTGGGAGCAACGGCAATCTTCCGTTTCCGGCCGCAACGGTTTATCAGGTCAACCAGCAGGTAGCAAACGTGAGCATGCATCCTGACCTGCCGATGCAGCGGCTCTGGACTTTTGACGGCGTGAGCCCCGGCCCTACCTACGCTGCTCACTACGGCACTCCGATTATGATCCGCAATTACAACAACCTTCCTTCTGACAACGGCGGATTTGGAATTAACTCGGTATCAACGCACCTGCATAACGGCCATACACCTTCTGAGAGCGATGGCTTTCCCTGCGATTACTTTGCTTCGGGCCAATATTACGACCAGTACTATCCAAATCAATATGCCGGCTTCCTCTCTGACCACACGCCAAATGGCGACCCCAGCGAGGCGTTGAGCACGCTCTGGTATCACGATCACCGCGAAGGCTTCACGGCGCAGAACGTCTACAAAGGCCTGGTGGGTCAGTACCTTCTCTTTAACGATCACGACACCGGCGACGAGACGACCGGTTTCCGTTTGCCTTCGTTCCCGACGTATGACATTCCGATGATGTTTGCCGACCGCTGCTTTGACGCAACGACTGGCGATCTGGTTTTCGATACGTTCAATACCGACGGTATTCTTGGCGACAAGTTCCTGGTGAACGGAGTGGTTCAGCCGGTGCTGCACGTGAGCCCGCGGCGCTATCGCCTCCGCTGGATCAACACTGGACCTTCACGCTTCCTGCAGGTTTATCTCACGGATTTGAATGCTCTCACGACGGCGCATCCGTTCTGGCAGATCTCGAATGATGGCAACCTGCTGCCCAAGCCGCTTCAGGTTCCGGCAGTCGCACTGGGCGTTGCTGAGCGCTCGGACGTGATCATCGACTTCTCGCCGTATGCGGGCAAGACGCTGTATCTCGAGAATCGCCTGCTCCAGCCCAACGGCCAGGGCGGTCCAACGGGATCGGTTGCGGCCGCAGGTAACGGTTTCCTTATGCTGCAGATTGTGGTTGATCAACCTGCTGCTGCCGACAACAGCGTCGATCCGGCAACGATCACCAGCTTCTATACGCTGCCGAGCGTGAGTGCTAGCCCGCTGGTCACCCGCAACTTCAACTTTGACCAGGGCCGTAATGGCCAGTGGACGATCAACGGCAGCCTGTTCAGTTGTAGCACGCCGCGCTTCACTGTGAAGCAGAACAGTCTGGAGCAGTGGAATTTCCAGAACGGATGGAATTGGTCGCACCCGATCCACGTCCACATGGAAGAGCACCAGGTGATCAAGGGCGCACCCGGACTCTACGGGAGCAGCAGCGACGATTCTACCGATTACAGCCGCTGGGGCAGCCAGTACTGCTGGTCCGGTTGCAGCACGGCAAGCGAAACCGGCGTGAACCTGTCCCGCAAAGATACCGTCCGCCTCACGCCGAAGAGCAACGCCAGCATCAAAATGCGTTTCCGCGACTGGCAGGGCCGCTACGTGATGCACTGCCACAACGTGATTCACGAAGATCATGCCATGATGCTGCGCTTTGACGTGGGAACTACCGGCGACACCAACTCGAATCCGTAAACCCGGCCGGCAGCAGCATGCCACAGCGCGCTACTGCCCCATAACCGTGAAAGGAGTTTAAAAATGTCTGAAGTTAGCAGAAGAAAATTATTTGCCGGGTTGGCCGTTGCACCATTTGCCGCAGCTCTTGCAGCGAGCGGTGATGAAGCGCCTGCTCCGGCTCCAGCTCATAAATTCGCACCTCGCATCTCGGGAAGAGAAATGATGCGCCGCCGCTACTTTCCCGATTTCGAGCTGACGGCCCACGACGGGAGAAAGATGAAATTCTATGACGACATACTGAAAAACAAAATTGTCATCGTGAATTTTATGTATGCGGACTGCCAGGGCGTCTGCCCAACCATCACCGCCAATCTGAAGCGCGTGCAGAAAATTCTGCGCGAGCAGATCAACCACGAGATCTTTTTTTATTCCATGACGGTGAAGCCGGAGCAGGACACGCCAGCCAAGCTCAAGGAATATAGGGAAATGCACGGCATTAAAGACAAATACTGGACATTCCTTACCGGCAAGCCGGAGGAGATGGACATGATTCGTCATTCGCTTGGTTTCTCCGATCCTGACCCCGTGCTCGACAAAGATAAAGCTCGCCACAGCGGCATGGTGCGCTACGGCAACGAACCGATGACTCTCTGGGGAATGTGCCAGGGCAGCGGTGAACCGGAATGGATGGCCCAGGAAATTGGATTTGCCGTCCCGCGCCAGTTCAAGAGACATCCCGCGATCAACGACTAGTTTCCTCGAAACAACAACAAGCGCCCATCGAAAGGTGGGCGCTTTTGTATTTGCTGCAAGATGAATGCCCGGCGACGCTGCCTAATCCTTGAGCTTTTCCAGCAGCTTGTCCGGGTTGATGGGTTTGGGCAGCACTTCAAAGATATAGCCTTC